>NZ_JBDGJV010000004.1:24173-24269 GCF_057656715.1 Neobacillus sp. Soil_C_43 | reverse complement strand
AGAAGTCACGGCATCTTCGGACAGTGTTAGCAGAAATAATAGAAACACTGTCAGAAGTCACGGCATCTTCGGACAGTGTTAGCAGAAAAAATAGAA
>NZ_JBDGJV010000004.1:0-24074 GCF_057656715.1 Neobacillus sp. Soil_C_43 | reverse complement strand
AACACTGTCAGAAGTCACGGCATCTTCGGACAGTGTTAGCAGAAAAAGTAGAAACACTGTCAGAAGTCACGGCATCTTCGGACAGTGTTAGCAGAAAAAGTAGAAACACTGTCAGAAGTCACGGCATCTTTGGACAATGTATGCGAAAAAATAGAAACACTGTCAGAAGTCACGGCATCTTCGGACAGTATTAGCGGAAAAAATAGAAACACTGTCAGAAGTCACGGCATCTTCGGACAGTGTTAGCAGAAAAAATAGAAACACTGTCCGAAGTCACGGCATCTTCGGCCAGTGTTAGCGGAAAAAACAGAAACACTGTCAGAAGTCACAGCATCTTCGGACAGTGTTAGCGAAAAAACAGAAGATTCCTTTAAGTTTGGAAATAATCAAGAAGATTTACCAGTTTATAAGAACAATTGGACCAGTGAATTCCTGTAAAATTTACAGAATTCCTAAAAAACTATTAATTATTGATTCTGAATCGAAAAATCAATCGTTTTATAGGCGACAAAAAAAGTTGCTAATGAGTAAATAGCCTCCTTTAATCCAAAAATAAAAATAGAACTACTGAAAATAAAAAAATTTAGAAATAGAATATATTGTCCAATTGAAAACCGGGAACGTTTGCTGAATAAAATGGCGAGTACCTCAGTCCCATCTAAGCATCCACCAAATCGTATTGTGATCCCCACTCCTAAACCTAAGATCATTCCACCTAGAATAATCACTAATAGAGGCTGGTGTGTTAAAGCAGGATACGGCTCTAGTACATAGGTTCCCACTGACAACACGAGAATAGCGAATAGGCTTAAAGCCAGAAACCTTTTACCCAGGTAAGAATAGCCGATTATGAAAAAGGGAGTATTCAATAACAGAAGGAACAGCCCTACCTCTTGACGTGTAATATGAGAAAGGATGATGCTGATTCCTATTACGCCTCCATCAATTACATAATTTTTCACTAGAAATAGCTGCAAGGATATGGCAACTAGAGATGCTCCGCAAAAAATAGAACAGCCTCGTTTATAAAAGGAAATGCTACTCGAACGATTATTCTCTATGTAATAGTTCACTCTTTTTCTGAACATAGTGCTCCCCTTTTATAAAAAATAGTGTACATGCTTGGTTAAATATATTCTTTTCAATGTGATTCAATTCTTTGTTGCATGAAAAAAAGCCCCCTATTTAGCAGTCATAGGGGACAAATCTTCCTAAACGGTTAAAATTTTTTTATAGGTGAACGTAAGTTACATAAGCTAATCTGACAGGGTATAATGAAATTTACCTAGAAGTGTCCGAATCAGAGGCTTATTCGGACAGGGTCAACGAATTTTCACCTAAGATTGTCTGAATCACCGCCTTATTCGGACAGAATGCCAAGCTTTTCATCTAGGATTGTCCGAATGACTGGCTTATTCGGACAAGGTGACCTGATTTATACTTAAGGTTGTCCAAATCACGGCCTTATTTGGACAAGGTGACCTGATTTTTTTCCTGGATTGTCCGAATCACTAGCTTATTCGGACAGGGTCAACAAATTTTTACCTAAGATAGTCCAAATCACTGGCTTATTCAGACAGGTTGAACGGATTTTTTCCCTGATTGTCCGAATCATCGCCTTATTCGGACAAGGTCAACGAATTTTTACCAAAGATTGTCTGAATCACTGCCTTATTCGGACAGAATGACGAGATTTTTATCTCGGATTGTCCGAATCACCGCCCTATTCTGACAGTGGACTAGTTCTTACTTTGGATTCTATAAATCCCCTGCAAATTCTTTAAAAGAGACACCGTAAATTCCTCATTTAGAAAAATCGTACGTTACTCCAGTTAATTTTTCCGATACTTCCCAAAGCTTCTTCATGGTTTCTGTATTGTACACACTAGGAGCGGGAGTTTCTATCGTTGGGTTTCCTTTTCTATTTCCTCTTCCATCAGGCCCTATGTATTCTCCGCCGTTCCAGCTGGATTCTGTTGCTGCATATATAGCTGGCAGTGCCCCCATATCCGCTGGTTGAAAAAATACTTTCATGAGAGATTTGAGATACCCCGGCGCGTCTCTTTTTCCTAATTTAAATAAATTCGTTGAAGAAATACCAGGATGGCAAGCAAGACTAATTGTTGGAAGCTCATGCTCTTTTAACCTATTGTCTAATTCCTTAGAAAATAGTAAATTAGCAAGCTTGCTCTGCCCGTAAAACTTCATACCCTTATAGCCTTTTGATCCATCAAGATTATTAAAATCAATGGAAGCCCCTCTATGTGCAATACTGCTAAGTGATACTACCCGTGATTGTGGAGTGTTCTTTAGTAACTGCAGTAATAGGCCTGTTAAAGCAAAGTGTCCTAAATGATTACTTCCAAATTGCAACTCAAATCCGTCTTTTGTTAAACCATATGGAGGCAGCATCACCCCTGCATTGTTAATCAAAATATGTAGGGAATCATATCGTTTTTTATAATTTTCCACAAATTCTCTAACGCTAGTTAAATCAGCTAAATCGAGTCGAATAACTGCAACTTTTGCTTGAGCTACTTCCTTCACAATAGACTCTGCCGCAGCCCTGCCTTTTTCTTCATTCCTTACAGCTAATATAACTTCAGCACCACTCTTACTTAAAGATTTTGCGGCTTCATAGCCAATACCGCTATTCGCCCCTGTAATGATAATTTTATGGCCTTCTAAATTTTTCACCAACACCCTACACCTCCTATTAAAATTTACAAAGTTACGCCTGAGATGTAATCGGATGCTTGAATTTTTTAGGCAATGTAACGTTTGTAAGATTCTTTATAAAAAGAACATTACTAGATTGGTGAATCTCCTTCGTAATAAGGAACTCACAATTATCTAGATGAAAATGAAAAATGATTTTCCTAATCTCTGGTGAGGCTATCCGGTTTACGATTAATTGAATATCTACTTCCTCAGTTGAAACTATATCATAAAGATGAATGATATCATCTTCTTTTTGAAAAATAACCAATACCTTTTCCTCTTCGAAATAATAGAGGTCATGATTAAATACCATTATGCAATAAAACATTAAAAGTTCCTCACTGCTTGCTGTTCCAAAAATCTTTGAAACTGATTTTCTTTTTGCAGCTATGGTGTAGATAAAAGATAAGTCTTCTGAGTTGGTCCCATCTAATTTCCTTATTCTCGATGGGTTCGAAGGCTCAAAATCGTAGTTCGTTGAAAACTGAATTTCATCCATTGCTTTGAACCCAAACTTAGGATAGAAATCCAACACCGTTTGATTGGCAAACAAATAGACAAGGTCGACATAGTTAAAGTCTTCTAACACGATTTCCATGAGCTTTCTAGATAACCCTTGATTACGATAATCCGGATGGGTCATAACCGTTCCGATTTGAATGGCTCTCTTACTCTCACCTTCAATTACCAAGGTTAGGAGATTAACCGAGACATTCGCAACCACTTTCCCTTGGTGAATAAAGGAGTACGGCTGATATTTATCTGTCCAGTATCCATGTTGATACCAAGTTTCAAATTCAATTCCAAATGTATGTAAGGCCAGCTCATTAAAGCTTCCTCTTAACGCTTCATTCTCTTTATATCCCTTTTCAAATTTTAAGCCTTCCATATGATACCCCCAAAAGAAAAGGACGAGGCATTTTACTCCTCGCCCTTCCCAGTTTATTTATCTTTTAACATCTTAAATACCTGTTCTACATCTTTATCGCCGCGACCAGATAAGTTAACAATCAACACATCTTCAGGAGATAAATTTTTTGCCAGTTTGATGGCATAGGCCACTGCATGGGAGCTTTCTAATGCTGGGATAATCCCTTCCGTTTTGCTAAGCAGTTGAAACGCTTCTAACGCCTCTTGCCCAGTAACCGTCACATATTCTGCTCTTCCGCTAGTTTTTAAATGGCTATGTTCAGGACCGACTCCAGGATAGTCCAGACCAGCAGCGATCGAATACGTTGGTTTCGGCTCTCCCTTCTCATCCAATAGTGTTAAACATTTAAAGCCATGAATGACAGCTGGCACTCCTTCAGTTAAGGTTGGGGCTTCAGCTGGTTCCACTCCAATTAATCGAACAGATGGTTCCTCAATATAATGAGCAAACGCACCGATCGCATTACTGCCTCCACCTGCACAGGCAACCACCGCTGTTGGCAGTTTTCCTTCTTTTTCAAGTATCTGGCGTTTGGATTCTTCACTAATAATAGATTGGAAGTGTTTCACCATTGATGGGTAAGGGTGAGGGCCAACAGCCGAACCTAATAAATAAAAAGTATGTTGATAATTTTGGACTAAATCACCTAATGCTTCATCGACAGCATCCTTTAGGCGCCCCTGGCCTTTTTCAACTGCAACCACTTTTGCTCCTAGTAATTCCATACGGAACACGTTAAGAGCCTGCCGCTCCGTGTCCAGTTTTCCCATATATATGATACATTCCATCCCAAACATCGCACAGGCAGTAGCAGTGGCTACGCCGTGCTGCCCAGCACCTGTCTCCGCGATAATACGCTTGGCACCCATCCGTTTGGCTAATAGAATTTGCCCGATGGCATTATTAATTTTATGAGCACCTGTGTGGTTTAAATCCTCTCTTTTAAGATAGATTTTCGCACCACCGATTTGTTTCGTTAGATTTTCCGCAAAGGTTAACGGGTTTTCTCTTCCAATATACTCTTTTAGGTAATAGTTGAACTCCTCGATGAATTCAGGATCATCCTTATACCGTAAAAATTGCTCCTCTAATTCGTTCATGACCTGCTGTAAATCCTCAGGTACAAAACTTCCACCAAATTCTCCAAAGTATCCTTTATTTTCTACGCTCATACTCTTCATTCTCAACTCGACTCCTTCTAACCTATTAATTTGGGAAAGAACACTGAAATATTTACTGAATATTCCATAAAATAATTTTAACACACAGCTATAATTCTGCAAATCTATAGCTTTTAAAAAAAGCCCGCACACAAAAGTGCAGACTTTCTTTGATGACGATAACATTATTCATATCTTAATGATTCAATCGGATCAAGCTTTGAGGCCTTGTTTGCTGGAAGCAGTCCAAAAATGATACCTATTACCATCGAAAACAATACTCCTCCTAATACTACCTGCCAGGAAACTAAGGATGGCCAGCCTGCAAAGAAGCTTACAATTGTGGCAGTTCCCCAACCAAGTACGATTCCAAGAATTCCCCCAATAAAGGTTAATGTCATGGATTCAATTAAAAACTGTGTTAACACCTGACCTCGGGTTGCACCTAGAGCCATTCGAATACCAATCTCTCTTGTTCTTTCCGTTACGGATACGAGCATAATATTCATAACTCCGATACCACCGACAAATAGTGAAATCCCGGCAATACTTCCGATGATTAAGGTCATAATTTTCGTCACTTGCCCAATTCCTTGAGCGATTTCTTCCATGTTAATGACCTGATAGGATTTTTCTGTATTATGCATCTTATTTAACAGTCTTGACGCCTTTTTACCAGTAACCTGCAGCTGTTCAGCAGATGCCGCCTGGAGTGTTACTTGGGTATAATCACTGCTGCCATACATATTTCTCCACGTTTGGAAGGGAAGGTAAACCTCCATTGACCCAAAAGAAAGAAGTCCAGTCGGCTTTTCTAGTACGCCAATGATTTCAATTGGCTGATTGGCGACCATAATGATTTTTCCAACAGGATTGTCCCCTTTAAAGAGTTCCTCCTGCATTTTGGAGCTAATCACTCCAGCTCTCCTTCCACCCAGAAAATCAGAAGCAGAAAAGTTTCGCCCCTTTGTTACTTTTAATTTATTTAACTTTAAAAAGGACTGATTGATTCCAGTTGTAGAAACATCGGCTGTATCCTTTTGAAATCTTGCTAGCGACAATTTTGTGCTTGATGCTACCACTCTCTTAATCTCTGGGATTTGTTCCAGCGCACGAATATCCTCTTGTTTAAATGGAGCTTGAAGGAACACATTAGGGTTTGCCCTCATTTCTTCATCAGACGGTTGATAGAACATTTCTATTGTATTTCCTGAGCCAGTAATCTGTGTTTTCAGCATGGCTTCCCCACCCTGCCCAATCGCTACTACAATGATGACAGCTGCTACACCGATAATAATTCCTAGCATAGTAAGAATACTTCGCATCTTATGGGCCTTAAGAGAGCTCAATGCCATGATTAGATTTTCCATAAAACTCATTGCAACATCCCCCTATCAATTAGTGTAGGGGATTGGATTAGCCCATCCCTTACCATGATAGTCCTGTTTGCATATTGAGCAACTTCAGATTCATGTGTGACCACAACTACCGTTACGCCTTCCTCATTTAGCTTACTAAACTGATCCATGATGTCTATGCTTGTTTTTGAATCAAGTGCCCCTGTCGGTTCATCTGCTAAAATTAGCTTTGGCTGGTTAACAATCGCTCTCGCAATGGCCACGCGTTGCTTTTGTCCCCCAGATAGTGAATTCGGAAGGTGGTTCATTCGGTCTGACAAGCCTACTTTAATCAATGCCTCTTCCGCACGAGCTTGCCGTTCTTTTTTTGAAATTCCGGCATAGATCATCGGGAGTTCGACATTTTTTAACGCGGACAATCGAGGCAGGAGATGGAACTGTTGAAAGACGAAGCCGATGGACTGATTTCTTACTCTAGCTAATTCCTTATCCTTATAGTGTGATACATTTTCACCAGCAAGAAAGTACTCACCCTCTGTGGGCTTATCCAAACAGCCAATAATATTCATTAATGTGGATTTTCCCGAACCGGAGGGGCCCATAATCGCAACAAATTCACCTGACTCAATCGTCAGACTGATTCCGTTTAATACATGTACATTCTCTTTCCCTAGCATAAACGATCGTGTGATATTTTCTAAGCGAATCATTTGACCTTCACTTCCAGCCCATCCTTAAGTTGTTCAGGTCCATTTATGATGACTTTGTCATCCTTTGAAACACCTTCAAGGATTTCAATCTTATCTCCAGACGTGATACCTGTTTTCACCTTTTGTTTACGCGCCTTTCCATCCTTTACAACATACACATATGGCTGATCTCCATCATCATGTAAGGAAGCTACTGGAAGAACCAAGGCCATCTTTTTGTCTGTTTCAATTTCCATAATGACCTGGAACCCTGGTTTTAAAGCTTTTGTATCACCCGAGATTTCTACCGTTACAGGATATTGCACTGCCTGACTGCCGTTTTGAAGACCAGCTTGATTTTGCTGTGGAAGGACACTAATTGTGGTGACTTCTCCCTGCCATTCTTGTTCTGGTACTGCGTCCGAACGCAAAGTAACTTTTTGTCCACTGCTTACTTTTATAGAATCATATTCAGATAAGAGTCCTGCAGCGGTTAATCCTTCAAGCTTTCCGATATGTATAAGGGGCTCAAGATTCGATGCTTCCGCAGTGGATGTACCTTGTTTTTTCACTGTTAAAACAACACCATCAATTGTACTTCTTATCTCTAATTCGCTTTGGCGCTTATTAAGTAAGTCTTTTTGAAGCGAGGTTTGCTTTAGCTCAATATTGGCTAACTTTTTTTCCATTTCAAGCTGCTCACGTTCAGGGGCAAGCTGTTTTTTAGCTTCCTCTTTTCCAACCTGTTCAGCTAATGTTGTTTCTTTTTCCTTTAGCTGTTTTATTTTTTTATCTAGTTGGGTAATTTTTAGGTTAGCTGATTCGATTGCTAATTTATTTTGCTCCATTTCTAGATCGAGTTGAGGATTTTGAAGTGTGGCCAACACTGTACCTTTTTTAACCGTCTGCCCTTCTTTAACAAGTAGGTCCTTCAATTCGCCTTTTTCTGGTGAAGTATAAACCACTTGTTCCTCTTGTAATTTAACTGTGCCGGGAATCATTAATAAAGAGGATATTTCCTCTTGTGTCATTTGTGCGGTTTTTACAGAAGGTCCTTTTGCAAAAACCTGACGGTAGACACTGACTGCAATCATAAGAACGATAAGACAGACAACACCTATGGTAATCCAAATTTTCTTTTTCATATTATGCAGACAAAAGGAGAGCCCCGCTCTTCAAGAGGGGACACTTCCCTTATCCTGTTCTCCCTTCAATTTTTCAAGTATTGTAGTTTAAAGTTTTGGCGCGCCTTGTAACAAGGTTCCAATTAAACCAAATCCAATCCCGATTAAGAAGAAAATAATTGCAATGGTCCAAGCAAGCCCCTTTGAGAATTGACCTGTTTTGTGAAGTCCCAAAGCCGTTAAAATTAATGTCCAAATACCGAATACTTCGATTGAGCCTAGGAACCCGGCCTTATCTTGATTTAATAATCCTGCTAAACTAGTAACATATATTTCAACGTCCCCACCTATCGTATACCTAATTGCCATATTTAAAATAAGACCAACAGCTCCGATGACCATAATAAAAGTATTCATGGAAAATAACTGTTTAAAGGTTACTGATGAACTCGCAATCTTAGCTATCGCCAATTGGATGGCACTGCTAATCAACACACCCAAAATAGGCGAAATGATACCTGTTATTGCTACTGTAATTTTAGTAATGGTTAATACTATTTCTACCTGATCTTCTGGGATCCCCTGATCAATTAACGTTGATGCATCAATGCTAAAAGCCATAAAGACGGTTCCTATTGCGTATAGAATACTAACAATCACTAATGGTACCCATATTTTTGGATTTTCTCTTATTCTCTCAAACTGTTGCTCCGGATTCGTAAACATTCCAAATAAACTCGGTTTCTCTTTCTGTACCTTAACCTCATTTTGTAATTCCATTTTCTAACCCCCTATTTCCACTTATGTAAAATATTCCTAGTAGGTATACGACACCCTAGTTAAAAAGTTTCACTTTTTTTTCAACAAATTGATGGCACAAAAAATAGGACGAAGATTTCTTCGCCCTACGTTTTATTTTTCTATTAAGGTACGATATTCCCTGCTGCCTTGTAGATAGAATACCATTCTTCTCTTGTTAATCTGATATCGGAGCCTTTACATGCGTCCTGCAAACGTCCAACTTTGGTTGTTCCTAGTACTACCTGGATATTTGCCGGGTGACGTGTGATCCATGCTGTTGCGATAGCCGTATTTGTCACACCATATTTTTCTGCAATCGTATCAATTACCTGGTTTAACTCAGGGTACTTTTCAACATCACCTAAAAAGGAGCCTTCAAAGAAGCCATGCTGGTACGGTGACCAGGCTTGCATCGTAATGTCATGTAGACGGCAATATTCTAAAACACTGCTGTCCCGATTAATCGATTGATCAATATTCATATTCAATGCAATTCCAGAATCAATCATTGGTGTGTGCGCTATGCTAAACTGCAGCTGGTTTACCACCAATTTATATGGAATGTATTTCTGTAACAGTTCTATTTGGGCTGGATTATGATTCGATACACCAAAGTACTTTACTTTTCCGTTCGTATGGAGTTCTTCAAAAGCCTCAGCAACCTCAGCAGGATCCATTAATGGATCTGGACGATGAAGTAGTAAAATATCGAGGTATTCGGTATTTAACCTTTTTAAAATCCCGTCAACAGACGAAATAATATACTCTTTTGAGAAATCAAAAAAACCAGAACGAATCCCGCATTTACTTTGGATAATCATCTTTTCACGGATGCTTGCATTCATTTGGATCGCTTCTGAAAAAATTTCCTCACTTTTTCCTTTGCCATAGATATCTGCATGATCGAAGAAATTAATCCCTTCATCCATCGCAGTGCGAATTAAGTTTTCAGCCTCAGACAATGACAGTTGGGGTAGGCGCATATTTCCCATTATGATATTGGAAGATTTTATATCGGTATTTGCAATATTTATGTATTTCACGTAAAAGCCCTCCTCTTTCTGAATCAACCACATTATACTATATACTACGGGATTATCACAAAAGAGAGCATTTATGAAACAAAAGCGCTCTTTCTAGTCTGCAATTATTATTTTAATATTTTTTTCTTCTATATTTATTCTTAACTCTTCATCTATTTTTGAATCGACTAAAATACAATCAACAGTCGAAAGTGGTCCAATATGAGAAAATGCTCTTGTTCCAAATTTGCTGGTGTCAACCATCAGAATGGTTTCATCCGCTATTTCCATCATATGTTTCTTTAGCAATGCCTGGAATTCGTTTGAATCACTTAGACCTCTTTCCAGATGAACTCCCTTACAGGAAAGAAATGCTTTATTGACGTGATATAATCCAAGAGAACGCTCTGCAAGAGGTCCCACATAGGAAAGAGATTGAGACAATAAAGTGCCTCCAGTAGAAATCACTTTAATCTGCTCCTTTTTACTAAGTTCAATAGCTACTTTTATGGAGTTGGTGAGTACCGTTAGAGGCATATCAGGTAATTCCTTTGCTACATACCAAGCAGTTGTACTAGCATCTAGAACAATTTGGTCACCAGCTTTAATTAAATTAACTGCCGCTATTGCAATTTCTTTTTTCTCCGTAGCGTTTGTAATTTCTCTTTCCAAATAGGAGATCTCCAATTGATCTTTTTCAATACTTACCGCTCCGCCATGACTTCTCATTAACAAATTCTCTTTTTCAAGTTTTTCAAGATCACGCCGGATTGTTTCTTCAGTCACCGAGAAAATCTTGCTAAGCTCTGTTACCCGTATACTTAATCGTTCATTGACCAATTCCACAATCTTTTTTTGTCTTTCTGCTACAAGCACTTTAAGTACCCCTTCCAACTTTTTTGTTTTATGTTGGATTACATTTGTTTACTTGCGTATTATCTACAATAATATAACATATTTTTGAAAAGCAAACATCCTATCTTAAAAAAAGACTCAATAAGGTAATAAACCCGCATTGAGTCTTTTGTTTTTATCGTTTTAATAAAACCTCTTGTTCATACACTTTAACTTCATCCAACCAAGATTCTCTTACTGGTACACCCATTTTTTCGCAATAATAATCCCACACAGCACCAAATGGATAAGTTTTGAATTCCTCCATTAATGTTAATCTCTCTGTAAAGTTTCCTTCTTCCTGCAGTTGTTTCAAATATTCATTTGGAACAAGCATTGCATTAAGTAGTGCTTTAATCATATTACGTGTTCCAATTACCCACGCTGCCACACGGTTGATGCTTGCATCAAAGAAATCAAGTCCAATGATGACACGGTTTAATGCCTCATTACGTACAATCTCTAATGCAATTTCTTTTAATTCATCATCAAGAATAACCACATGGTCACTGTCCCAACGTACTGGCCTTGATACGTGTAGGGCAACCTTCTCGCTAAATAGCAGCATAGAAGAAATCTTATTGGAAACTGTTTCAGTAGGATGGTAGTGACCCGTATCTAGTAAATATAATTTATTATTTTTCATCGTATAGTTAAGGTAAAATTCGTGAGAACCAACGACATACGCTTCCGAACCAATTCCGAACAGTTTGCTTTCTACAGCATCTAGGTTATACTTCTCATCAATTTCTACAGCAAAAATCTTATCTAACGATTCTTTTAATCTTTTTCTTGGAGTCAGGCGATCACTCGGGATATCCTTATAGCCATCTGGAATCCAAATGTTTGTTAGGGCAGGTGTACCAAGCTCTTTTCCGAAGTATTCGGCAATCTTCCGGCTGCAAATACAGTGATTAATCCAGAATTCACGAATCTCTTCATTTGGATGCGAAAGGGTTAAACCGTCAGCTGCTTTGTGATGAGAAAATAGAGTTGGATTGTAATCTAATCCTAAACGATTCTCTTTTGCCCAATTCACCCAGTTTTCAAAGTGCTTCGGCTCCAATTGATCTCTTTCTACAACTTCACCATTTGTTTCTGCATAAATGGCATGCAAGTTTACACGATGTTTACCAGGAATAAGGGATAAAGCTTTCTCTAAATCTCTTCTTAACTCTTCAGGAGTAGTTGCTTTACCTGGATAATTGCCGGTTACATCAATCCCACCTGATAATTCGTTTTGATTTACTTCAAATCCGCTAACGTCATCACCTTGCCAGCAATGAATGGAAATCGGAACTTTTTTTAAGGCCTCGATGACTTGGTCAACATTAATTCCCCATTTTCCATATGCTTTTTTCGCAAGTTCATAGCTTTCTTGAATAGACACTTCTATCATCCTCTCTATAATCAGCTTGTAATAGGTGCGGTCGGCACATATTTTTTGACTTCAAATGATTTTTTGACAATCGAACGGGCCTCTTTTATATCTTGGATTTCATTAAGGGCCACTAACTGCGCAACAATGTTACCAATGGCAGTCGCTTCAACAGGACCTGCAAATACCTCTTTATTAGTGACATCGGCAATAAGTTGATTTAACATTTCATTTTGACAGCCACCGCCGATTACATTGATTTTTTCGAATTTTTTTTCAAAAATTTCTTCAATTTGGTTAACAGCATTCTGATAGCTGACTGCTAAACTATCAAATACACATTTTGCGATTTCTCTAGGTGTGGTAGGAATCGGCTGACCTGTTTCCACACAATAATTCATAATTTCCTCGACCATGTTCTCAGGTTTTAAGAAGCGGTCATCATTCACATTAACAACGGCCTTAAAGTCCTTAGCCTCCCTAGCTAACTCAATAAGCTCGACAAAGGAATATTCATCATTGTAGCTGCGTTTTACCTCTTGGATCATCCAAAGACCCATAATATTTTTTAAGAACCGGTATTGATAATCGATTCCGCCTTCATTTGTGAAGTTATAATCCAAGGCTTTTGTTACACAGATTGGAAAATAGTTTTCTACTCCAATCAATGACCATGTACCAGAACTAATATAAATCGTTTCATTTTCTTCCGGTATGGCAATTACTGCTGAACCTGTATCATGTGTGGCCGGAAGAATCACTTGAAGGTCAAAACCTATCTCTAAAACTAGTTCTTCTTTTAATGTTCCAAGAATCGTCTTAGGCGTCTTAATTTCATGGAACATTTCTTTATTAATCCCTAACATATTTAATAAGTCATGATCCCATTTTTTCGTAAAGGCATTGACTAGTTGTGTGGAGGTAGCATTGGTGTATTCGTTTGCTTTTTTTCCTGTAAGTTGATAATTGAAGTAATCAGGAATCATTAAGAATGATTTCGCTCTATCAAAGATTTCCGGTGATTGTTGTTTAATAGAATACAATTGATAGATCGTATTAAACTTTTGGAATTGGATGCCTGTTTTTAGGTACAGACGCTCCTTCATAATTTTTTCAAAGACCTTTTCCATCATTCCATCTGTTCTAGGGTCTCTGTAAGATACGGCTTCGGTTAGCAGCTTGTCGTTTTCATCCAAAAGAACAAAGTCTACAGCCCAGGTATCGATTCCGATACTATCTGGCTTAATGCCAAGTTCATTGCACTTTTTTAATCCATTTTTGATCTCTTGAAAAATTTTGTCGGTTTCCCAACAATAGGAGTCGCCTTTTTTTACAATTTGGTTTTCAAAGCGATGGATTTCGTTTAGCTTTAATAAACCACCATCAAGATACCCTAATATAAGACGGCCGTTAGAGGCACCGATATCAACGGCAATACTGTATTTTGTCATAATTATCACCCTTCAATTGTAAACGCTTACTATTATTTCTATGATACTAGAAAATTGGATATTTCCTATAACATGAGTGGATGAATTTTTTTTTTCTTATTTGCAGAAAGGGGTGAAATTGATAAAAGACGCCCAACAGTGACGACTCTTATGGATTATTTAAGGTAAAAAACTTCTCGAAGCATTTTAATAGGATCTGGCTCATTAAAATCAAAGGAGCCTTTAACCATTTTAGAGGTAATGGTATTCCAGCGGTTACAAGCTTCACTTTTTGCTATATAATCAAAAGCCGCGTCCACATCTTCACATTCAAAGCAATAGAAAAATTGGTTGCCATTTTGAAAGATGGAGTAATTTTTTATCCCTGCTCTGCTATGTTCTTCTAGGATTTCTGCCCAAGGATTCAAATGTAGTTCGATATATTCCTCTAAGAATTCTTCTTTAATCTCCCAGGTCCATGCATATTTATTACTGTTTTCTATCATATTCATCCTCCAATTTAATCCATGATTTGTAATCTCCATAGGTAATTTTATTTATCTCGTAAACGCTGCGGGTACTCCACCGTCAACTGTAATCATACATCCAGTTGTTCTATCTGATTTAGATGATGCAAAGAATGCGATAGATTCTGCGATATCTTTAGGATAGATGTTCACTAGCAATGTAGTCCGTTTACGATAGTGTTCTTCTAACTGGTTTGGTTGGATTCCATACGCGGTTGCACGCTCTTCACGCCATCTTGATCCCCAAATAGCTGAACCTTGAAGAACCGCATCAGGAAGCACTGAGTTTACACGGATACCGAACTCTCCCCCTTCAGCTGCAATACATCTCGCTAAATGTGTTTCAAGTGCTTTAACAGAACTGTAGGCAGCCGCATTTTTACCAGCGTACACTGAGTTTTTCGAGCCAATAAAAACCATGTTACCGCCAATTCCTTGTTGTTTCATTTGCTTGAATGCTTCACGGGCAACTAAGAAGTAGCCTGTTCCTAATACATTCATATTTAAATTCCACTCTTGAAGTGTGGTTTCGTCGATCGGGCTCGAAGTAGCAAGACCAGCGTTGTTAACGATAATGTCCACTCCACCAAATGTGAGGGCTGTTTGGTCAAAAGCTGCTTGAACCTGCTCTTCTTTGGTCACATCCATGTTAACGGCCAATGCACGACCCGCACCGTATTTTTCATTAATTTCAGCAGCAACCTTTTCTGCACCTTCAAGATTTAAGTCTGCTACTACAACATGAGCCCCTTCAGAAACAAGGCGACGACAAGTTTCACTACCAATTCCACCGGCACCACCAGTTACAAATGCGACTTTTCTAGAGAATTCTGCCTCAGCAGGGGCGAGTGTCAATTTATATAATTCTAACGGCCAATATTCTACGTTATAGGATTCATTTTCATTTAAAGAAACAAAGTTTCCTAGTGCAGTAGAACCTTTCATAACTGCAATCGCACGATGGTATAAGGCACCGCTCACTCTTGTATTGTTGACGTCCTTACCTGTATTAATCATACCAACTCCAGGGATTAGAATGACACGCGGAGCTGGCTGAAACATTTTATCGCCTTCATTCTTGTTCCGCTCAAAGTATTCTTTGTATGCTGCTTTGAAGGTCGCAATACCTTCTTTCACACTATCAATTAAGGAGTCTACGTCCTTCGTTTGTGGATCCCAGTTAATATAAAGTGGGACCATTTTTGTATGAACGAGATGATCCGGGCAGGCAGCACCAATTTGGGAAAGCTCTGGTGCTTGATAGCTGTTTACAAATTGAAGAACGTCTTCCCCTCGGTCATAGGTTAGCAGCATTTTCTTTTCACCGCTTACGGCTCCGCGAATTACAGGCATTACTTTTGCTAGTATACTTGTGGCATCTTCATTAGAAAGAGATTCATATTTTTCTCCGCCAAATACGTTATCTGCATCAATTCTAGCATTTATATATTGTTCAGCTTCATTAATAATCTCAATTGTTTTAACATAGGATTCTTCAGACGTTTCTCCCCATGTGACCAGACCGTGTTTTTCCATTAATACTAACTCAGCATTTGGGTTACTTAATACTCTCTGGGCAATCATTTTAGAAAGGGTAAAACCTGGGCGTACATATGGAACCCAAACAAAACGACTTCCAAAAATCTCTTCAGCAAGATCTTTGCCATTATCTGCACAGCAAAGGCTGATTATGGCATCTGGATGAGTATGGTCCACATGCTTAAATGGTAAGAACGCATGTAATAAGGTCTCAATTGATGCTCTTGGATGCTTGCTGTCAATCATACAATATGAAAGATAAGCAACCATATCTTCATCAGACATTTCTTCCCGTTCGAATAATGGACGAATATCTTCTAAATTAAGACCTGTAAAATTATGTGCCTTCATTGTCGCAAGATCCGATCCACTGCCTTTTACCCACATCACTTCAATTTCACGGCCACGGAAATCCTTTTCAATTGTCTTCATAGATGTATTGCCGCCACCCCAGTTACATACGGAACGATCTGAACCAATTAAATTAGAACGATAAACTAATTCGTTTACTCCTTTTGTTACCTTTGAAGCTTTCTCTTGATTCCATATATTCTGCACCATCCGATTCCCTCCGTTTTTCATATTTGTTATCTTCCGTTTTATTATATTGTACATTTGTTTATTTTTGAATATAAAAACAAATAACTTTGTTTTTTGTTTGTTTTTGTGGTTTTTATTTTTAATTCCATAAAAATAAAGGCCTACCAATAAGGCAGACCTTTATTTTATAAATCATCTATAACAATTTATGCAGCTTTCACAGGGCCATGTACACCGACTATTTAGAAACCGATTGAACTGAACAACACGCGGATGGAGTGGACATTGATTCGACATCACCTTTTGTATAGAAGAACTCCCATTCGTTTCCGTCTGGGTCTGTAACCCAAAATTTGTCTTGAGTGGCATAACAACAGGTAACATCCATCTCTTCCCTTGCAAAAAATCCTAATCCTTCTAAACGTTCTTTGTGTTTCATGACTTCTTCTTGATTTTCCACTTGAAAACCGAAGTGTCCCACCTGATTTCCTGAGACTTCGTCTTTTAAATTTAGTGTGAAATTGAGGCCTGGATCTTCAAGTAAAAACTTTGCATAGTCTGGCTTTACTTTCAATGGCTCTGCATTAAATACTTTAGTATAAAATTCAATCGAACTATTTAAATCCGTTACGTTTATTCCAACATGCATTTTCATCAGTAGTCCTCCATTTGATTCAAGTTATTTTTGTTTATCATTTAGCAGCAAGAAGATTGTTGTTCATCGGTTGTTCCACAGCAAGTTGTGCTAGCCTCAGAAGTCCCGCAACATGATTCCTCTTGAGTGTCCTCCACCTCTTTAATTTCTACACCACAACAGTCTGATGACTTAGAAGCTTTACCAGTTAACTTTTTAATAAGATTCATTTTACTCATCTCCTTTATGTTTAATGCTAATTACATCAATTTTTTTTGATTTAATAACAATAAATCAACTTTTTTTGATTTTACAACCTCAGTATATTAGTAATTTTTGCTAATTGCAACCCTTTATCAAAAAAAATTGATATTTTATTTAAGCAAATTATTTTGGATTTTTAACGATGTGATTGATTAAATCAACAACAATTTAATATGTCCTTTCAACTGGTTCCGTCTATATATTATGTACGTGAGGCTTGTGAGAATTCTATTCCTGTAGGTTGATTGATTACATCATATTCTTTCAGTTAATTTAAACATTAATTAAATCAATTTTTTTTGATAAATTTGTTGACACAAGAAAATATTGGATATAATATAATAACATCAAGAATAATTGATTTAAGAAGTAGGTGAAAATAAAATGGCAGAAAAATTCCAATTACAAGACATATCATTGGAAAGAGTATTTGAAGAATATGAGTTAAAATTCAAAGCGATTGCTGATAAAAAGAGACTTCAGATCATGAATATTTTAACTCAAAAAGGCGCTATGTGTGTTTGCGATTTAGCTCCATTGATTGATATGGCTCAATCTAAATTGTCTTATCATTTAAAGATTTTATTAGATGCCAATATTATAACAAAAGAAACACGCGGTACATGGAGCTACTACGAACTGAACCAAGAAGAACTCAATCATTTGTTATCCCATGAACTTTGTTGTCTATTCAAACCAACCTGCTGATAAATTTTTTTAAATTATTCATCAATTTTTTTTGATTAATATATCAATATAATTTGATAAATAGGAGGAACTCACATGTTTAATGAGTATACAGAATATCAAATGATGAAATTACGCCAGGCAGAAACGGAAAGCAATGCAAGAGATACATGGAAGAATTATGTTGAAATGAGCAAGGAGAACAATGCTAAAGAAAGAACCTTTCCAGTAAAACCATCGGTAAACCAATGTTGCCCGTGTACATGTGCTTAAACAATAGATTTTGTTCGAACAAAACATCAAATTTATTTGATTAATAATATATATTAGGAGGAATTAATTATGTATCATTATAACTACGGAGTATTAGTTAAGGAAAAACAAATAGAAATTGAAAAGAAATCAATGGAAGCTTGGAAGTTTGTTGGCATTAAACATGTATCCTTTTTTCAAAAGATAGCTAGTAAATTTTTTACCAAAAAGAACAAAGCAGAACAAACCACTAAAAACTATTGTGTTTGTAGCGAATGCTAGGGGGAATTGATCATGTGGTTAGACACGCTTAAAAGTTTTCTATCTATCGCACTTGAGTTAACGGTCCTATTTATTGTTATATCATTTTTCATTAGTCTTCTTCAGGGATATATCCCTTACGAGAAGATTGAAAAGAAGTTAGCCGGAAAAAACAAACTGATCGCTGCCTTTGCTGCCATTGTCTTTGCGTTTATCACACCCTTTTGTTCCTGTTCCACCATTCCAGTCGTTGTAAACATGTTAAAAAAGAAAATGCCATTTGGGATAGTAATGATTTTTCT
The DNA here is from genome assembly GCF_057656715.1 of Neobacillus sp. Soil_C_43. Taxonomy (NCBI): domain Bacteria; kingdom Bacillati; phylum Bacillota; class Bacilli; order Caryophanales; family Bacillaceae; genus Neobacillus; species Neobacillus sp. Soil_C_43. The sequence continues at coordinate 5,560 of NZ_JBDGJV010000004.1, read as the reverse complement.
TTTTGCCTCCCCTGTCCTTGACCCTACGATTTTAACTATAATGGGTGTGGCTCTTGGATGGAAAGTGACAGCTATCTATACGCTTTTAACCACAGTCTTTTCAATCATCATCGGCTTTACTCTTGAGAAATTAGGATTCGAAAAGTCAGTAAAAAATGTTGTAATGACCGGTTATCAAGAACAGCATCAAAAATTTAATATTAAATTGGCTTTATTAGAAACTCTTAATTTAATGAAAAGTGTATATCCTTATTTATTAATCGGTGCAGCAATTGGTGCTGTCATCCACGGGTTAGTTCCAACAGAATGGATTTCAAGTGTGTTTGGCCGAGACCATTGGTGGCTAATACCTATCGCAGCCATTATAGGAATTCCTTTATATATTCGTCTTTCCAGTATGATTCCGATTTCACAAATGCTTATTGCTAAAGGAATGGCGTTAGGACCAGTGATGGCCATGATCATCAGTTCAGCAGGTGCTAGTTTACCAGAAGTGATTCTTTTAAAATCAATTTTTAAAAAACAGCTAGTTTTTATGTTCGTATTATCAGTGGTTGTTATGTCCACTATTTCAGGTTTTATCTTTTACTTAATATAGTAGTAATTGGATCATAAAAGGAGATTTAGTCTTTAGACTAAATCCCCTTTTTATTCTTGCCTAACAGCAATCACTTTCATTCCCTAGTAGCACAAGACCATTAACCTCTTGATTGAAATCAAGTGTCAGGTCGTTTGTATAAGGCTCAATCTCGGCTTCTATTGCAACCGCAATTTCATTTATGGTTACTACCCTATCATTTTTTTCCGGCTCATCCAGAGCCAGTCCCACTTGTGGACCTCCTCAGCCAAAGCCTGCAAAATAAACACGAATGTTTTTAGCCTCGTGTTCTTGGAACAATTGCATTAAAACATCACGTGCTTGATCTGTGATAATCATATATTCCTCACCTTTCAAAAAATTCACTTTCTTATCTTACTAGTTTTTTCTTATTTAGAAAACAAAAAAAGCTATTTTAGTATTTTTCCTTATTTATTATTTTAAATAAACTTTTTTAGCTGTTCATATCCTTTATTCTCTTCACTCATTAGAGAAACAATCGCACATTTTTCAGCCAATTCCGTGGTCACCTTTTGTATCCATCCCTCTTCAGCTTGTGCCCTTCCCTTTAAGACAGGGTCTTTTGTTTCTGTGTCGTATAGACTTTGGTTAATGACCCACCATTTTGGTACGATGTCCGCACGCTTTAAATCATCCTGTAATCGACTAGCCTCTAGAACAGGCGTTACTTCAGCCAGTGTGACAATGACTATGCTTGTTTCTTCAGGGTTTCTTAAACGTGGCAATAACGTTTTCACACTTTCAGGAATTTCCCCTGTAGATCGGGCCAATTCTTTATGATAAGACTGTGCTGCGTCTAATAGGAGTAAGGTGTGTCCTGTTGGTGCGGTATCAATGACCACGATTTCTTCTTGTGCTCTTGCCACAACCTCTGCAAATGCACGAAATACTGCTATTTCTTCCGTACAAGGTGAGTTTAAATCCTCTTCAATGTACGCAATTGCTTCTTCATCAAGTTCATTGCTTACTTTCGATAAAACTTCCTTTTTGTAAGCCTCAACTTCTGCTGTTGGATTGATTCGGCTCATCGTTAATTGATCATTCAATTTACTATTCTGAAAAACAAACTCTAAATGAGCTGCTGGGTCAGTTGTGGTTAGATGTACTTTGTGTCCTTTTTCTACTAATCCAACTGCGATGACAGATGCCATAGTGGTCTTACCAACACCACCTTTACCCATTGTAAAAATCACTCTAGTATTATTCTCCGAAAAATCTTCAATCAGTTTATTTAAGCTAGGTAATACTATTGACTGGCCCTTACCTTCTGGTTGTGTAGCGGGCAGAGTATATTGGTTAAATAAATAACGAAGGTTTTTAATACCTGTTAATGAATAAGAAACAAATGGCAACGAATAGGTGACAACTTGTTTTAAATCCTTTGGCATTTGTTTAATCGCCTTTCGTTGACGTTCATAAAAAGATGCAGAAATTTTATCATCGGGTAGATAAGATTTGAGTAATCCATTTATGATAAGAGCTTGGTTTGTAACCCCAATTTCCTTTAATTCATTGGAAGCACGATTGGCTTCAAGTAATGATGATTCATCCGGTCTCGCTACCAAAATAAGGGTTGTCTTAGCCGCGTCAGCAATGGCGTCCATTGTTAGTGAATACATTTGCTTCTTATCTGCCAGCCCAGCTAACGGTCCTAAACAGGAAGCACCATGTGTGTTTTCTTCTAAAAAGCCACTCCAAGCAGTTGGCAGTTGGAGAAGACGAAGTGTATGACCCGTTGGTGCTGTATCAAAGATGATATGCTCATAGGCTTCAACGATTGTAGGGTCAGCGAGCAAATTTGTAAATTCATCAAATGCTGCTATTTCTACTGTACACGCTCCCGATAATTGTTCCTCCATCGTTGCCACTACTAAATCGGGAAGTTTGCCACGATAGGGTCCAATTGTTTTTTCACGGTAAGCCCTTGCCGCCTCTTCTGGGTCCAGATTACAAGCAAATAAATTAGGAACGTTTGGGATTGATTTTGGATTATTTGTTAGGGCGATTTCCAATACATCTTGTAAGTTTGAAGCTGGGTCCGTACTTACAAGCAAAACCTTTTTTCCCTCGTCCGCTAATGTAACAGCGGTTGCACACGCAGTCGATGTTTTTCCTACACCACCTTTACCTGTAAAAAATAAAAACTTAGTGTTTACGATCATTTTCGGATTGAAAGATTGAAACATGATTTTCACTGCTTTCTTATTTGGTTGATTTTAAATCAATTTTAAGACGGACTTTTGGTCTTTCGGTCAGCTCCTCCGCTTTTAGGCGAAACCATTCAGCCAATTCCTCGTTTGACGGATAGATTCCAATCTTAGCAATGCTTCCATCAACAATAGTAACAGGAAGTGAGTCAGGTCCTTTTTCATGAAGAATCTTATTTACTTCTTTATTTTCAACAAATTTGGCAGGTTCTGTTCCAAGGTTATAGCGATTAATATCAAATCCTTTTTTCTCCAGTACAAAGATAGATGTTGCTACCCTTGTTAACTCAGGATCTACGCTAGGCCCACACACACCTGTGGGGCAGCACAATGCTGGGTCAAAGATTTCTACTTTACTCATAAGAATACCTCCATATTGAATTGAATATAAGTCTTTGCTTATATGGACTTTTAAATTAAGGCCAAGAGCAATTATACTCTTGGCTATGAAATTCTTGCTTACTCGCCAGTTTCAGCAAAACGTTTAATACGGTCTCCGATTTCATCACGGACACGTTGGAAGAATGCCCATTTTTCTTCTTCGTCTCCTTCTGCTTTTGCTGGATCATCAAAGCCCCAGTGAACACGTTTTACATGTGGAGGAGTGACAGGACAGTGATCTGCAGCATGCCCGCACAATGTAACAACTAAGTCAGCGTTATTCAATATAGTAGGATCAATTACATCAGATGTTTGTTTAGAGATATCAATGCCAGCTTCCTTCATTGCTTTTACTGCGTTAGGGTTTAAGCCATGTGCCTCAAGACCAGCACTTTTAACCTCCCACTCACTGCTCAAATGTTTCTTAGCCCACCCCTCTGCCATTTGGCTACGGCAAGAATTTCCTGTACATAAGAAATAAATTGTTTTTTTGTTTTCCATGTTGTACTCCACCTTTATTATTAGTTTTAGGCTGCATTTTCTTTGAAATATTTTCGCTTAAACCATAAAGCCACGTTGACTAACGCAATCATGACAGGTACTTCTACTAGTGGTCCAATTACAGCTGCAAAGGCCGCACCCGAATGAATACCAAATACACCAACAGCAACAGCTATTGCTAACTCAAAGTTATTACTACCAGCAGTAAATGCAAGGGTTGTTGTTACAGGATAGTTTGCTCCAATTTTCTTCCCCATAAAAAAGGAAACAAAGAACATGATGACAAAGTAAATTAATAACGGAATAGCGATACGGACCACATCTAATGGCAAGCTAACAATCGCGTCCCCTTTTAATGAGAACATAAGGATGATCGTAAATAGCAAAGCAATCAAAGTAATAGGACTAATTTTTGGAATAAATACCTTCTCGTACCACTGTCTGCCTTTTGCTTTTACCATCGTAAAGCGTGTAATCATTCCAGCGAGAAAAGGAATTCCTAAATAAATGAATACTGATTTCGCTACTTCAAGCATTGTAATATTGACAACTGCTCCTTGGATTCCGATCCATTCTGGGATAATGGTCACAAACACATAGGCATACACGGAGAAGAATAGCATTTGGAAAATCGAATTGAATGCGACTAATCCAGCAGCATATTCGGTATCTCCTTTTGCTAGGTCATTCCATACAATGACCATGGCAATACAACGGGCTAATCCAATCATAATAAGGCCAACCATGTACTCTGGTTTATCCGGAAGAAAGATAATGGCTAATAAAAACATAAGGATTGGTCCAATAATCCAGTTTTGTACTAGGGACAAAGCGAGGACTTTAACATCTTTAAAAACTCGCCCAATTTCCTCATAACGAACTTTTGCTAACGGAGGGTACATCATTAAAATTAAACCAATGGCAAGTGGGATGGATGTAGTTCCTACCTGTAAACTGTTCATGCTATCTACAAAGCCTGGAGAGACATACCCTAATCCTATCCCGATGGCCATAGCTAGAAAAATCCATAGTGTAAGGTACCTATCAAGGAATGATAAGCGTTTTTTCTCTAAATTACTCAATTTTTCCACTCCTATTGTTAACAACCACACTTAAGTGTAGGATTGCTTTTTTCAATTTGTTTAATTTTCTCTGTCTGATCTGGTACATGTTCCAAGATATCTTCTATCAGTCCATAAAGGTCAGTTTGCTGGTTCAGTGAATAATAAATCCACTGACCTCTTCGTTCCTCCTTAACCATGCCCGCATCCTTCAATTTACGAAGATGCTGACTGATGGATGGCTGGCTCATTTCAAATACTTCTAGGAATTCACAGACGCAGCACTCACGTTGTTTTAAAATAGCAATGATGGATAAACGTGTTTTATCACCTAATAATTTCAAAACGGTCGCTGCACGATCCAAATCAACCTTTGATTTCAGCATTAATAACCCCTCCTCGAGAATATAAGTAAATAATAATTTACTTATATAAAAATCAAATATAGTCTTTCAATTATCTGTTAGACTATATTAACTTATTCATTTTATTAAAAAATCAATATATAACTATTTGCTTATATATTAAAACAACCCACAATTGAATTCAAGAACTTTAATGTAAAGTTCTTTTAAAATAAATGCTTCTTCCTATTCTGTCAGAAGTTGCCTTGCATTCTGACAGTGTTTCTGTTTTTTCCTCTTACTCTGTCAGAAGTTGCTTTGCCTTCTGACAATGTTTCTGTTTTTTCCCCTTACACTGTCAGAAGTTGCCTTGCCTTCTGACAATGTTTCTGTTTTTTCCCCTTACACTGTCAGAAGTTGCCTTGCCTTTTGACAGTGTTTCTGTTT
>NZ_JBDGJV010000003.1:0-244284 GCF_057656715.1 Neobacillus sp. Soil_C_43 | reverse complement strand
TACCCCCATTGTTGTTGACGGTGAATCAATGAACCCCACTCTCCAGGACAAGGACCGTATGGTTGTAACCAAAATTGCGGAACCGAAAAGATTTGATATTGTTGTGTTTCACGCCCCAGACGGCAGGGATTACATAAAACGTGTAATCGGACTCCCAGGTGACAGTATTGAGTATAAAAATGATGTTTTATATATAAATGGGAAGGCATACAACGAACCTTATTTAGAAAAATATAAGAAAAGACTTAATGATGGAACTTTAACATACTCTTTCACTTTAAAGGAGACCGCTGTAGGTAGTAATACTGTCCCTAAAGATAGTTTGTTTGTAATGGGAGATAACAGAAGGCAAAGCAAAGACAGCCGTGATATTGGAGCGATACCAATGGAAAAGGTAATAGGAACAACAAATGTTGTTTATTATCCAATAAAAGAAATTAAAATCGTAAATAACTAATTGCTGCTTATGCATATTGTTGGACTGGCATCTTCTTCAAAACCATCGGGTGCGTTGATCCAGGAAGGGTTAACCACCTTTTTTGTTGAATTCCTTATTTAGCAAACGGGGCAGCATTTCTGTATTAAAGCTAAGATTGTGAAAAAATGTACTTAAACTAATGCCCCCATATATACAGTATCAGCAAAAAAAACATTGATGTGATGCACCCTTTACCTTTGTTTATATGTATTCATAGATAAGCGTTTAAGGACTTGACTTGGAGCCTCTATAGGTACGATTTGTCTTGAAAGGCTGAAGCAGTTGTTTCATCAGGCAAACGAGCCTATCATACCCACCTCTCCAAGTAAAGTCCTATCGTTGTTTACGTTGAAAACTATATTTCCTTAATGTATATATTAAGTAAGTAAAGTTAGAAAAGTGGCTGTTTTTGTTTCATTATTTACTATGGATACGGTCAAAAATCATACTGTATATATGGGTGCATTACTTCAATAAGGAGTAGAGCTTTTTTCCATTTGTTCCACTACCATGGAAGAACGATTTAAATTCCATTTTCTATAGTGCAGCTCTGCTGCATGGATGGCAACTGGTCAGGTCTTTGGAAAAATAATTGATATATACTTATTATTTTTCTTAATATTTTTTATTAACTCTGTTAAAGCAGAGTCATTCCCGGTAATTAAATTCATCAAATGATTATTAATGTTTCAATTGAATGGAGCTTGAATTTCAAGCTCCTTATTTTACTGCACTAACATGGTGTTAGTATTCGTGTTAACCAATTATCGAATAAATCTTAAATAATATTTGTAAAATTGAAATAAATATTGCGTTGATTCGACTAATTTATAAGTATAAAAAGTCGGAGAAAAATTGGAGTTGACCAGCTGATGATTAGAAATAAAATTTCGGAGTGGTTTTATTTGTACAACAAAGATATATACCATTTTTTAGTTTATTACATCGGGTCAAGTGATGTAGAAGATCTGGTGCAGGAAGTTTTTATCCGAGCAATTAAAGGCTTTGATACTTTTCAGAACAAATCAAATCCTAAAACCTGGCTTTTTTCGATTGCGCGAAATGTTGGGCTAGATGAAATTAGAAAAAGAAAGCGTTTAAGGATAAAACAAACGATTTGGTTCCGGGATGAGCAAACGGATAAGGAAACCCCCGAGAAAATTCTACAACTAAATGAAAATAACAGGTTGCTTTATCAAGCAATCCAATCATTAAAAGCAAATTATCGAGATGTAATCATCCTTAGAGGGATTAAAGAACTCTCTGTATCTGAAACAGCATTTATATTAAATTGGAATGAAAATAAGGTTCGAATAACCTATCACCGCGCGTTAAAGTCGCTACAAAAATGTATAGGAGGATTTACTCTATGAAAGATAATGAGAAATTTTATGATTTAGAGACAAAAATTCGGTCATTACCAGAACCTGATTATGAACAAAAGTTTACTGAAGATACCCAAAATATAATTCATGAAAACCTATTACAATTTGCAAGTTTATATGATAAGAAGACAAAGAGGAGTGGTGTACTGATGAAAAAGATTTCAGTATGTTTGTTAAGTATTGCTGCCCTCGTGTTATTCGCCATTCTTGCAATTCCAATAATTAAGGACAGTCTATCAAGCTCCGACTCAAATAAACAAGGGCAACAAAGTAAGGAACCTACTACAATTGATAAAAACATAGTGGTTAATGATAAAGAGGCTAATAATCAGAACGAAGTAGACACTATCCTTTATGAAAATACAGAATATGGATTTACTTTTACGTTACCTAAAAGTTGGGAGAGTTATCAGATTATTTTGGACTCTTGGGAAGGTATTTCTAATGATCAAACAAATAAAATAATTGAAAATGGTAATATCCTTCTAATTAGACATCCTGAATGGACGCAGGAAAAACCGAGACAAGATATTCCGATTATGATTTTTACTCATGAACAATGGTCCGCACTCGAAAGGGAGGAATTTCATATTGGCGCAGCACCTATTGGGCCAACAAAGCTGGGAGAAAATAATGAATATGTTTTCGCGCTTCCAGCAAGATATAACTATGCATTTCCTGAGGGATATGAAGAAGTAGAAAACATTTTACAAAACAATCCACTCCAACCGAAAAATATAGAAAAGGATACATCAAAAAATGATAAATGAACACCAGAACAACTGAATTCGAACTTAATATAAATAAAATGTGAAGAATGTTCTTCAAATATTGTCAAAACAATTTAACAAACCAAGGAAACCTCGCCTTACCTTTGACAATATCCAAAAGATTTTTATTCATATCCTTTGGTAAAATGGTAAAGGAACCAAGGTTTATGATTAAAGCGGGCAAATCATTTAGAATGGAATTTCATTAAAAACTTAAGAGAGAGGTCAAGAACTTGCATACGAGATTGAATTTTGTAAAATTATAAAGCAGTACCATTTGGCTTCCACTCAACTCAGCGTAAATCCTAGTGGTTTCGCTTTTTTCGTGTCCTAGTAAATTTTGAATGACATCAATGGGTGCTACATTGTTCAATAAGTGTGTGGCATAGCTATTTAAACTGCTATATTTAAATCGGATCACTTGGATAGAAGAATAGGTCAAAGGTAAAAACGCGTGTACAGGGTCAGTCGGATATTGAAGATCAACCCTTCGGACCACTCCTGAGAGGGCGACCTGTGCTCCTGGAGGTACGGTTTTCGTGATAACGTCATCCTCTGTATTTTCCCCGACCAGGGTAAAATCAAACGCAAAGTTTCCAATGTTCCGGGCAATGACGGTGCCAAATGGTAACGTTAATAGAGATACCTGCTGAATCGACACCTCGCCTGCCTCTGAGTCACTTACACATGGTCCACTTGAACCTGGAACACATGCAGGTTCAAAGGGATTGGCTTCAAAGACTGTCAACGTTCCAGGTTGTCCTGAAGCTGGCAGATTTTCTTCAATTGTGAATTGCTGATGAACCAAACAGCACCCGCCACAATCGCAACAAGTTTGAATTTCATTGTTAAATGGATTTGTCCTATTTTTTTCTTTTTCATCTTTATCTTTTCCCAATTATCTACACCTCCTTTACTTGTCCTATTTCAGTATATGAAAGGAAAAGAGGTGGGGTATGGATGATTGTAATAAATATGTCAAAGGTGGAAAAATATCAATTTGTTATTGAGCTAACTGGGGGCTTTATTTGAAATAATAACAAAGAGGCTTAGAGAGGTTTCCTTTAAGCCTTTTTGTTGTGAAATATTCTAAAATCTTTCATTTAACCTAATAATGTCTGAATGACCAACCATACATTTAACCCTAATATAGTGATAGCAAAGAGACTGGCAAAGACGGTGGTTATTCGTTTATTCGTTAACACACCCATTAGATCTTTCTTTTGGGTAAAGTAGATTAATGCAATAATGGGAAAAGGTAATACAATACTTAGAACAACCTGGCTAATAACAAGTGTTCGAGTTGGGTCGACCCCAATAGCCACGATAATTACCGTTGGGAGCATGGTAATTAGACGACGGAACCAAAGTGGTATGGTAAAACCAACAAATCCTTGCATGATAACCTGCCCAGCCATCGTACCAACCACAGAACTTGAAATTCCTGAGGCAAGTAAGGAAATGAGAAACACACTTGCCGCGGCAGAACCTAGCAGCGGTGTGAGTGTGTGATAGGCAGATTGAATATCAGCAATTTGACTGTGACCAGAAGAATTGAAGACAGATGCCGCCATGTACATCATCGATAAATTAACGAAACCAGCTAAGGTCATAGCAATGAAAATCTCTTTTGTACTAAACTTTTGGATTTTCACTTTTTCTAAGTCATTTCGAGGAACAATCCGTCCTTGAGTTAAACTGGAGTGTAAATAAATCGCATGCGGCATAACAGTAGCACCGATTACTCCAACTGCAAGGAGGATACTTTCATTATTGCCTAGCCATGGGACGACACTATGATAAGCAATTTGCGAAAAATTTGGTTGGGAAAGCACGGTTTCCACTAAGTAACACAACCCAATCAATACGGCAAATGCTGCAATAAACTTTTCAAGTGGGCGAAATCCATACTTTTCTAACAATAATATTAAATAGGTAACAACCCCCGTAATAATAGTAGCAAATAACATTGGTATACCTGCAAGAAGGTTTAAGGCCAGTGTTGCTCCTAAAAATTCTGCAAGATCGGTTGCCATTGCTGCTAACTCTGAAACAATCCACATAATTAGTACAAGCCATTTTGGCATATAAACCCGGCAAATTTCAGGGAGACTTCTACCTGTTGCAATACCTAGTTTTCCTGACATGTTTTGTAAAAGCATCGCCATTAAGTTGGCTAAAACAATTACCCATAACATTTTATAACCAAATCGTGCACCGCTCTGAATGTTAGTAGCAAAATTCCCTGGATCAATATAAGCAATGGAGGCAATGAAGGCGGGTCCAAGGAACGGCAGTAATGCCCGTATGCCTTTAACTTTTCCGTTTATGGCATCTCTAGCGGCAGCAACTGTTCGGTGTTCTGCTGCTCGAGCCCCTTCAACTGCTAGTGATTCGGTCTGGCTCATAAGACACCATCCTTTCATTTTGTTTGTTTTTTTCTGTAATGCAAGGTTTGTTCGTGAGTGAACAAATGTTGCGCTGATGCAAATTTATAAAACTATTATATATAAAATACAAAGATTTGTGAATACTTTTGCCTATGATAGAATATTAAACTTTGATTAGAATATGCAGTAACTGTCTAAAAATGTTCTCTTGAACAATTGCTCTATAAACGCTACAGTTATATGAAAGAACGATTTTAAGAAGGTGGCAAACTTGGAAAAACGATATTTTACAATTGGTATGGCAGGGCATATTGATCACGGGAAAACATCCTTAACGAAAGCGCTGACCAATGTGGATACAGATCGGTTAAAAGAAGAAAAAGAACGACAAATCTCCATCGAATTGGGATTTGCTCCTCTATATGAAGATGACGAAATACAGATTTCAGTGATAGATGTTCCAGGCCATGAACGGTTTATTAGGCAAATGATAGCTGGAGTAGCGGGAATCGATTTGGTGGTGTTAGTGGTAGCTGCGGATGAAGGTGTTATGCCTCAAACTAGGGAGCATTTAGATATATTAAAATTCTTAGGTGTAAAAAATGGGCTGATAGCCATCTCTAAAATTGATCGGGTAGATGAAGAATTCATTGAACTTGTTAAGGATGATATTTTAGAAGAGCTAACGGGTACTGTTTTTGAAGAAGCCCCTTTTGTCCTTGTTGACAGTTTATCAGGAAAAGGCATTGAGGAAATAAAAAGCGTAATTATTAAAACGCTAAAAGAACAGGAAATGCGAGATGCGAAAGGGGCCTTCCGCCTGCCAATCGATCAAGTGTTTACCGTGAAAGGCCAAGGAACCGTTGTTCGTGGAACTGTTTATGAGGGAACGGTGGAAGAGGGACAAGTGCTGAAGATCATGCCTAAAGGACTGGAAGTAAGAGCACGGCAGATTCAAGTACATCATAAGCCTGCACAAAAAGCATATGCAGGCCAAAGGACAGCGCTTAACCTCTCCATTTCAAAGGAAGATATAGAGCGGGGTGATGTTCTTGTTTCTTCCGAGCATTTTATTGTAACAAAAACAGTGGATGTAGCTATCCGTGTGGTTGAGGATCTTGAACATATGGTCAAGCAGCGGATGCCAATTAAACTACATATTGGAACAGCAGAGGTTATGGGTAGAATTGTTTTCTTTGATCGTAACGAAATTAAAGAGGAAAATGGAGAAATTCTTTGCCAGCTTCGTCTGGAAGAAGAAATCCTAACAAAGCGGGGCGACCGCTTTATTCTACGTAGACCTAGTCCACAAGAAACAATCGGCGGTGGCTGGGTAATTGATCCACGTGGAAGTAAGTACCGATTCGGGAATCAAACCATAGATGAGCTGGAAAAGAAAAAAGTAGGCTCACCTAGAGAACGGATTACTTCGGCTCTAATTGAAGCGAAGAGTCTTCCGTTAGCGGAGTTAATAAAACGTACTGCACTAGATGAAGCAATATTAATTCAGCATTTAGATAATCCTGAATTTGTTTTCTACAATGGAAAAGAGTACACATTACAATTATTAATTAATGCCATAGAAGAAGACATATTCGATCGATTACAGGAATTTCATCTGTCTCATTCAATGAAAACTGGCATAAATAAAGCTGAGTTGTTACAATCCATGCAAAAAGGATTCCCAAAATCCTTACTTGATTTTGTCGTTGAAAATGGAATATCAAAAGGAGTATTTAAACGAAGAGAACAATTTGTATTCTTGGCGACGTTTGTACCACATGTTCCGAAAAACTGGTCAAGGCGGACAGAGAATTTGCTGGAGGAAATGAAAAAGGATGGCTTAAAGGTCCGCTACTTAAATGACTATTTTTCAGCAGCAGGCATTCCTGAAAATCTTGTATTTGATTTAAAAAAATTTTTAGAGGAGCAAGCACTAATCGTACCGTTAGATGAGCAGTTTGCCTATCACGGAGATATTTTTACTGAGGCAGTTAGTAAGCTTAAAAGCCAAACGGGAGCTGAATTTGAGGTCGGTGAAGCAAAGGATATCTTAGACTTATCGAGAAAATATATGATTCCATTTTTAGAAAGATTGGATGCCAAAGGCTTAACAAAAAGAGTTGAAAATAAGCGCAAATGGGTAAGTTGAAAAAGTCCTCTATTCCTAGTTGGAATAGAGGACTTTTTTATGATAGGAATTCAGCGGGGTTTAAGCCAAGTTCACGACAAATATCAGCCACCATTTGTTTTTCATTGTTGTCAAAATTTCCATCTGCATAGCCGATTGCAATGCAATAACGGGCAACCAATCGGGCTATTTCAGGTTTGGTTCTTACTTTTCCAAGTGCTCGGAACGCTTCAGCTCGGCCCATCATGCGATCATTTTCAATTCTAGAAACAAAGAAGTTGAATTTCTGAATGACCTTATTGGTGTCAAAGACTCGTAATTCATCACTTTGATGAACAAATTCTATCATTTTCTGACGTTCCACTGTGTCTAGATATCCATCAGCCATGGCTACCAACGCGCAAGCCGCTACAACTGCTTCAAGAACATCCTGGCTTTTATAGCGATTAAATAATTCTTGTGCTCTTCTTTTTTGATTATTTGCCCATTCCGCATAATCTGTTTGGGAAGGGGACCATGTACTGCCACAGTTATTACAAGAGAACTTTAGTTGATTCTTTCCAATAAAGCCGCCAAGTAAACCAACTGGCCCAAGGATTAACCCTCCAATAGCCGCTTTTCCTAGTCCGAATCCTTTTTTACCAGTTCGAACATTAGAGGAATGACAACGAGGACATACAATTTCGTCTCCACCATACGATTGGTTTGAACCAGAAGTCGATGGAAAGGCAGACTGTGCCGGATATCCATAAGAAGGCTGCTGGAACGCTGAGTCTGGCTGAAGATGAACTGGCTGTTGGTAGGTGGTTTGCAGTCCTTGGCTTTGCTGGTATGGATTTCTATTATTTTGTTGGTACGTTTGTGATTGCTGATTATAGTTAGTCGAAACGTTTGGTTGGTTAGTAGATTGTTGGTAGGGCAGTGTCGATGGCGTACTCACAGGAGGGTCATCAACAGTAATTCCAAAATTCCTGCATAAGGCTGCTAATCCGCCTTGAAAGCCGCTAGCGATCGCATTGAATTTCCATTCTCCATTATGCCGGTATAATTCAGCAGCAACTATCGCTGTTTCCACGGTAAAATCTCTGCCAAGGTTAAATCTAATTAATTCTTCGTTGGTCATTTCATTAAAGATACGAACATAAGCATCGGATACTTGTCCAAAATTTTGCCCTTTAACCTGTGCATCGTGAATCGTGATCGTAAAAGCAATGCGGTGTATATGGGATGGGACACGATTTAAATCTATTCTGATTTGTTCGTCGTCTCGCTCTCCAACTCCTGTGCGGTTGTCACCGCTATAAATGATTGAACCGTTTCCACCAGAGGGATGATTGTAAAAAACAAAGTCTTGATCACTGTTTGCCTTGCCAGATTCTCCTAGTAAAAATGCTGAAGCATCCAAATCAAAATTTGACCCCATATGACTAATATTCCAACCTAAGCCGACTACGACATTTTGAAGGCTAGGATATGATTTCGTTAAATCCACTTTCTGCCCTTTGCTAAGAGTTACACCCACATTTTCCACTCCTCACAGTATTTTTCATATGTAAATAATATATCTAATAATATATCTATTCTCATTAAAGACAAAACATCCAGTTAACAACCACTTATATGTTTTACGAAAGTAGGGGCGAAAAGTTTCACATAAATAAAAAAGAAAGGACTAACTTGAAAAATAAAGTTAGTCCTTTCTATCATACTGCAAAAATCATCCAGTTTTTTCTTCTTTCTCAAGAGGCTTAGAATATTCTTGCTCCCAGAAATCTGCATCTTTAATCCCTAACTTTACAGGATCAAACACCGGATCTTTTCCATCTTTAAGCTGTGCCTCATAGTCTTTAAGTACCTTAAGTGCTGGTTTTGTTAGAAGGAGAATGGCAATAATATTTAACCAAGCCATACTTCCAACACCTATATCACCTAAAGTCCACGCAAGGCCAGCAGTTTTCACACTTCCATAGAATACCATTCCTAAAATAGCAATCTTGAGCACATAGTCAGTCCAAACACGTTTTACTTTTTGATTGATATAGGCAAGGTTTGTTTCTGCCATATAATAATAAGCCATAATGGTCGTAAATGCGAAGAAGAATAAAGAAATAGCTACAAATGGTCCTCCGAAACCTGGCATAACAGATTCAACAGCTGATTGAGTATACGCTGGACCGGGTTCAATATCACCAAGATTATTGACAATTTGAGCCTTTCCTTCTGGTGCAACATTGTACATTCCAGTGATAAGAATCATGAACGCAGTGGCAGAACACACAAATAATGTATCCACATATACGGAAAAGGCTTGAACAATCCCTTGTTTTGCAGGGTGAGAAACCTCGGCTGCAGCTGCAGCATGTGGGGCAGTACCTTGTCCTGCTTCATTTGAATAGATTCCACGCTTAACTCCCCAAGTAATGGCTGCTCCTAAAATTCCTCCAAAGGCAGCATCCATACCGAATGCACTAGAGAAAATAAGTTTTAATACACCTGGTAGTTCTGAAATATTTAATGCAACAATAATAACGGCAACGAGGATATAACCTAAGGCCATGAAAGGGACAACGAATTCAGCTACACGCGCGATCCGTTTAACACCGCCAAAAATGATCGCTGCTAGAAAAATGACTAGAGCAGCACCAGTGATTGCTGGGCTAATTCCAAAGGCATTATCAACACTAGCTGCAATACTATTAGCTTGAACTCCTGGTAAAAGGACACCTGTTGCAATAACAGTTACAATGGCAAAAAGAACTGCATACCATTTCATTTTTAATCCTTTTTCTATGTAATAGGCAGGGCCGCCACGGAATTGTCCGTCTTGTTTTACCTTATATACCTGACCTAAAGCTGCTTCAACAAATGCTGAACCTGCGCCTAAGAAGGCAATAGCCCACATCCAAAATACTGCACCAGGTCCTCCAAAGGCAATCGCAGTTGCTACGCCGGCAATGTTACCAGTTCCGACACGACCGGATAAGGCAAGGGTTAATGCTTGGAAAGATGAAATACCAGCTTCTGACTTGCCGCCTTTAAACATTAAAGGAATAATATCCTTCATATGTCTTACTTGCAGAAATCTTGTAGAAAAAGAGTAAAATAAACCTACACCTAAGCATAAATAAATGAGTGCCGGGCTCCAAATAATCCCACTGAGCCAATTAACAAACTGTTCCATATATTTCCCCCTTTGTTTAAATTACTTTTTTATTATATAACAGAATATTGTCTAATTAAAAGAATTTTTTTAATTGTGTAATTATTCTAATATATTAACACGTTAATGGATTAAAAACGCGCACTGAACGTTGAAGTTCAGTGCGCGTTGTTTTGTTTATTTTTTGGCTTTGTTAAACTGGTCTGTTGATTTCCGCTCCAGGCGCTTGGCTTTCCGTGGGCGTTTCGGCGAGCCTCCTCGGCGCTTGCGCCTGCGGGGTCTCCCCTGAACCGTACTCCCACAGGAGTCTTCGCGCCTTCCGCTCCAATCAACAGGGTATAGAAATCAACAATGTTCTTTAACACAGCCTATTTTTTTATAAATGGCCACCAGTTGGCTTGCCCGAAGGTTTTGACCATAACTGGTACGAAAAGTGGTAAAACCACGAGGGAGTATAAGGCCAATCCTATTAATAGAATGGTAGCTATTTCAAGCAATGATAATACACCTGATGGCATCATCGCTGCAAAGGTACCACCTAAAATAACGGCTGCCGAAATAATGACAGTACCCATTTTTTTCATAGAGAGAAGGATTGCTTTCTGGACTGACATATCTCGATATTCGCTAAATCGATCCATTAAGAAAATGCTGTAGTCGATGCCTAGTGCCACCAGAATGACAAATGCAAAGAATGGTACTGCCCAGCTGATACCTGTATAGCCTAACCAATTAACAAAAATCGTTTCAGAAATGGCCATGGATGTAAAGTAAGTTAAGACTAATGATCCGATTAAATAGAGTGGCATAATGAGCGAGCGAAGTAAAATAATTAATATTATACTAATACCTACCAACATTAAGACAACTGTACGAGAATAATCAGCTTCTGAAATGGTGTCTAGATCATGGTGCATGCTGGAAACACCGCCAACTGCTACTTTAGCATTCTCAAGCTTAGTATCTTTGACTGCTCGTTTGACCGCCTGCTTAATTTCTGGAATACGGTCAATTGCTTCATTAGAATAAGGATTTTTATTGAAAACCACATCAATAGTCATTACTTTACGGTCGTTAGACATATAAGCATCGAGAGCCTGCGCGAAGTCCTTACTGTTAAGCACTTCTTGTGGAATGTAAAAGCCATTCTGTTTTTGCTTAGACACAGCGGAAAGATAATCTTGTGCAGAATCTAGTCCATCATATACTTTATTTAAACCATCCGCACTTTGGGCCAATCCGTCTGAAAGCACCACCGTTTGATTTTTCGTTGTTTCAAACCCTGTAAGAAGTTGCTTCTGACCCTCACTAATAGTATTTAACCCCCCAGTAAATTGCGGAATCCCATCAACAGCTTTACCTTGGAAAGTTTCCATTTGATTGAGAGTGGTTTCGAGTTTTCCTACACCTAAAACTAGTTCTTCCATGCCTTTAATTAAAGCTTGCTGCCCCGTAATTATTTGAGCAAACTTACCGTCCGCATAGGCGATTCCGTCCTGAGCTCCTTTTAAACTTGTGTTTAACCGCACCAGTCCATCGGTTAGTTCTTTTGTTACTGCTTGAGAACCCTGAACAGTCTGTTTTATAGTTTGATAGTTTGCATTATCTTGAATACCAATATAATCTTTTTCTAAATTACTAAAATATGGGTTTGTGGATAGTAAAGCTTGGTGTAGAGAGTCTATTCCGCTTGCTGTTTTCTCATAATTCTCTCTAAGAATACCTAACCCAGCTTCTGCTTTTTTGTATCCGTCAAGGAGTTGTTTACTTCCGGCTAAAATATCAGCAGAATTTGCCTTAATCTGCTCCAACCCTTTTTTAGCCTTACCAGCCCCTATAGAACCAGCGTTCAGTCCTACCTCAATCTGTGAGAGACCTCCTTGTAGCTCTCCCAATTTTGTTTTTATTGTATCGGTTCCGGTAATTAACTGACTAATTCCATCAGTTGCTTCCTGCATTTTCGGTTGATTAGAGGTCATTTGAGTGACAGCCTCTTCAAGTCCATCACTGATTTTTTTAATTCCCTCATTACTCTCGCCAAGCCCGTCTTCTAGGCTAACAACTTGTTTAGAGATGTAAAAGTCGTCAATGGGTGTACCAGTTGGACGTGTGACAGAACGTACGCTGTCTACATCGTTCACTTTTTTTAACTCTTGACTAATTTTTTCTGTAATCGCAATATATTCCGATGTGTTCATTTGATCATCATTTTTAATGACAATTTGAGTTGGCATGGATTCACCAGGTCCAAATGAATCAGAGATAATATTGAAACCCTTTATAGAAGGGTATTCATCGCTAATTTCTTCAAGCGAGTTAAATGACAATTGATCATCATAGGTAAATAAGAATGGTACGGATATAAGAGCCACTAGGATAAAAGCGATTAAGGGACGTGCTAACGCAAATTTACCCATAAAGCCCCAAAATTTACTTTCACCGTGCTCAAGGTTCCCCTTTGAGGGCCAAAACAGTTTTTTACCCAATACAGCCATGAAGAAAGGGACGACAGTGACGAGTGCAACTAACAATATGGCCACACCCACAGCTACCGCAGCTGCAGATTTGTAAAGCTGGAATGTGGAAAGTCCGATTGATGCAAATCCAATCATCACGGCAACCCCACTAAAGAATACCGTCTTACCTGCTGTACGATAAGTGGTGATAATAGCTTCAGTTACATCTTTTCCTTCAGCCATTTCTTCTTTAAAACGGCTGAGGAGCAAAATACAATAGTCGGTTCCTATTCCAAAAAGAACAGCTACTAAGAAAATCTGAGTAAAGGTTGATAACGGAAAATCAACCTTATCAACTAACAGTGCGACAATGGATTGGGCAGTAAGGTAACTAAAACCTACTGTTACCAATGGAATAATGGGGGCTATAGCGGATCTAAAAACAAGTAAAAGGACAACTAGAATGAATCCAACGGTGATGCCCTCTGTTTTTTTCAATCCTTCTTGAGAATTGGTAATGAGATCCTCACTAATTACCCAATTCCCTGTGTAATAATGATCGAGTTTAATTTGATCAATGGCATCATACAAATTTTTTGAAATCTCTTTTGCTTCCCGATTATTGGCTGTTACCTTCACAGAAACCAAAATCGTTTTTCCATCCTTCGCAACAAGCTGGTCTTTTAATTCCTCTTGTTTAAAATGAGTGAGGATTTCTGTGATGCCAAGTTCTTTTTGATTTTCCTCAAGCGTAGAAACCGCTTTTTCTGCTTGCGCAAAATCTTCTTTGGTCAATTTCTTATCGCTATGGAACACGAGTGCAGTTTGTAAGTCTCTGCCTTTATTTTCACTGGATTGAACGTCTTTAAGAATTTTCTCAGCAATGGTTGAAGAGTAGCCTTCGGGGACGGAAATTTGCCCTTTCTCCCGTACAAGGCCTTCCATATTTGGCGCAACCATGAAAAGAGTAGTAATCACGGCAATCCATGCGGCTAGAATGAACCATTTTCCTTGGATAATTGTGTTCAAAGATTATTCCCCCAGTACTTCCTTTTTCTTGTTGGATAAGAGTGAAGCTAATTTTTCATACGTATTCATAAAATTCACTATTTCTGTCTCATCAAATTGGGTAATGATGGATTCAACTAGTAGTCGTACTTTTTCCTGGCAATCTTGGTATAAGGCATTTCCTTCTTCTGTTAACGTTAAATAAACAACTCTTCTGTCGTTTTCATCACGTGTTCTCTGAATCAGACCTCTATCTGCCATTCGATTAATGATGGCTGTTATTGCACTTTTATTTACTTCAAATGCATCTGCTAATTCAGAAGAGGTACATTCCTTAGCTTGGTGAATGTATCTTAATATGTAGTGCTGATCATTTGTCAGTTCATTCCCAATTTGACCCTTAATCAAAGATTCTGCTTTTTTATGGACTTGAAAAGACAGCGTCACATAGCGATCAATTAATTCCTGAATGGTTTTGTTCTCCATATATCGTTCTCCTCACTTTTCGGACAAATAGTTAAACTCTTTAACTATTCACTTGTTTAACTATAAAACAAGGTGAAATTCACGTCAATATTCCCTTAAGGAAAAATTAAGGAAACATCGCAATAATATTTTATGACAAACTTTGAGCTTCCTAGGGAACTGCCTAGGGTTAGAAAAGGAGTAGAGCATGATGAAAAAATGGGTAATGTTAGCAGTTGGAATATTGGTTGCTGGTTTTGTTGGCTATCAATATTATTCATCAAAAACAAGCAGTCAAACAGTTTCAGCACAGGTGAGAACAGCAACGGTACAAAAAGGAACGCTAGAAGTTAAAATCAGCGGATCAGGAACAGTTCAACCCGTTACAAGTGAGGATATTAAAGCTAAGGATAACAATAATGAAATTGATGAAGTATTAGTTGCTACGGGGGAAGAGGTAAAGGAGGGTGACGAACTCATCACATTTACTGATGGAAGCGATCCGATTACTGCACCTGCGTCCGGAATTGTGACCACTTTATCCGTTTCTTCAGGTGAACGGGTAACAAGTGGACAAGTTATTGCCCATGTAACGAACTACAAAGACTTGCAAACGGTTGTACAAATTGACGAACTTGATATTCCTAAAATCAAAAAGGATCAAATAGTAAGTTTGAAAATAAATGCTTTCCCGGACCAGGCTTATACAGGAAAGGTATCTTCCGTTTCTGAAGAGGGAACTTCATCAAACGGTGTGTCGACCTTCGATGTATATATTCATATTGATAAACCTGAAAATCTTAAAGTGGATATGAGTACTGAAGCTAGTATATTAACAGCAAGTAAGGAATCGGCACTATATGTTCCGTTAGACGCTATTCACAGCAGCAATGGTGAAAAATATGTGCAGGTTCTTTCATCAACAACTAGTTCACAAACAAATGGTGGAACCGAACAAAAGACTGTAAAAACGGGATTAGCCAATGAAGATTATGTTGAAATTACAGAGGGATTAACGGAAGGGGAACTGGTTCAGTTACCTCAACTCGCTACCGGTAGCTCTTCCAGCAATACCAAAGGCTTCATGCAAGGTGGAGGTTTTGGTGGGGCAAATATGGGTGGAATGGGCAGCTTTAACCGAAACAGTGGTCGTCAAGGACAATTTAGCGGAAGGACAGGTAACTAATGGGGAAACCAATCATTCAAATAAAAGATTTAATGAAGACCTATAAACTGGGTGGCGAAACGGTTCACGCTTTAAACAATGTGTCAATTGAGATTGATAAAGGAGAATTCTTAGCCATTATTGGCCCATCTGGTTCAGGAAAATCAACACTCATGAATATGATAGGCTGCCTTGATAGACCCCAGTCCGGAAAATACCTATTGGCTGGTAAGGATATCGGTATGATGAATGACAATCAATTAG
Source organism: Neobacillus sp. Soil_C_43 (assembly GCF_057656715.1). Taxonomy (NCBI): domain Bacteria; kingdom Bacillati; phylum Bacillota; class Bacilli; order Caryophanales; family Bacillaceae; genus Neobacillus; species Neobacillus sp. Soil_C_43. The sequence continues at coordinate 228,612 of NZ_JBDGJV010000003.1, read as the reverse complement.
CAACAATCCGAAATCAGAAAATAGGATTCATCTTTCAAAATTTTAATCTATTAACAAAATTGACAGCACTAGAAAATGTCGAGTTGCCCCTTTTATATAGTGGTGTGCCCACAAAAGAACGCCGGGAAAGAGCATTCGAAAGCCTTCAAAAAGTAGGGTTGAAGGAGCGGTCAGGACATTTACCAACTCAGCTATCTGGTGGTCAGCAGCAACGGGTTGCCATTGCAAGAGCACTTGTAGGGAATCCTGCCATTCTCCTGGCTGATGAACCTACTGGTGCCCTAGATAGCAAGACGAGTAAGGAAATACTAGCAATTATGAAAGAGCTAAATGAATTGGGACATACCATTATTTTAATTACACACGATTTAGAAATAGCGAAGCAAGCAATGAGAATGGTCAGTATTCAAGACGGCCAGCTTCAAGAAAACGGAGGTGAGCTAGTTGGGAATTATTCAATCTATTAAAATGGCACTCCGCAGTATAAAAGGGAATAAGCTAAGGTCTGTACTAACAATGCTTGGGATGATTATCGGGGTCTCTTCCGTGATTATCCTTGTATCGATTGCACAAGGGTCAGCACAAAATGTGGCTAGTCAAATTAATCAGCTTGGAACCAATCTATTAACTATTAATACTTTTAGTACGGATTTAGCTTTAACGGAAGATAAAATTGATGAGCTTGGAAAATTGAATGGTGTGAAAGATGTATCTCCAGTAGTTTCTGGTCGAGTAAACGTGAAGAAGGATAGAACTACCTCACAGGTTACATTAACTGGTACGAATTCGGCGTATTCTACTGTTCGTGACACGAAAGTGAGTGCTGGTCGATTTATCACAGATCTTGATATTGAATATAGACAAAAGATTGCGGTAATAGGGGCAGATACAGCATCTACCTTTTTCGGTACGGGAGCCCCTGTGGGACAATACCTCCAAATTGAGGGTACCTCCTTTAAAGTTGTTGGGGTCCTAGTCTCAAAAGGAAGTTCCTTGGGACAAAGTGGTGATAACGTGGTCATTGTTCCTTTAAGTACGGGACAGAGGTTGGTAAAAAGTACAACAATTAATCAAGTGTATCTTCAAGGGAAAAGTGAGGATCGAATGGATTTTGTGATGAACGAGGTAGAAATGAAGATGGCCTCTTTATTTCCAAACAAGAGTGATTCCTATAGTGTAACGAACCAACAGGATTTGATGGATACCATGAGTTCTGTCACAGACACAATGACAATGATGCTGGGTGGGATTGCTAGTATTTCGTTACTTGTAGGCGGAATAGGAATCATGAATATTATGCTGGTTTCTGTTTCTGAAAGAACAAAGGAAATTGGGATTCGTAAAGCTATTGGTGCTAAGAGACGAGACGTTCTTTTACAATTCCTTATTGAGGCAGTAGTACTAAGTGGTGTTGGAGGAATCATTGGTATTTTAGCAGGATTAGGTATTGGGAAGATACTTTCCTCTTTATTAAGTTTAACTGTATCCTTCACATCATCGGTGATAGTATTATCGTTCCTTTTCTCGTTGGCTGTGGGTGTCATATTTGGAGTGTTTCCAGCTAATAAAGCATCCAAATTGAATCCTATTCAGGCTCTACGATATGAATAAAATGATTGTAAGCGGATCGCTCCTTTTGCGGCCGCTTCCTTTCCTATATAATTAAATTAAAGACCTTTTTACTGGGAGAGATAGAGATGCGTTTATTAGTGGTAGAAGATAATCTTCCGTTGCTAGAGTCAATTGTCCAACTTTTATCGGATGAATTTGAAGTGGATCAGGCAGCGAATGGGGAAGATGCTTTATTTTTAGCAATGCAAAATATCCATGATGTGATTGTATTGGACGTAATGATTCCTGAAATAGATGGATTTGAAGTGCTCCAGACAATAAGAAAAGAAGGCTTAAAAATACCAGTCCTATTTCTGACAGCCAGAGATTCGTTAGAAGACCGTGTGAAGGGATTAGATAGCGGCGGGGATGATTACTTAGTAAAGCCATTTCAAGCGGCTGAGTTAAAAGCAAGGATTCGAGCTTTATTACGTAGAAGTGGCAGCCTGACTACTAATCAAACCATCCAATATCGGGGGATTGAATTGTTAGGGAAAGAAAGAGACATTGTGGCAAATGGAGAATCGATTAAACTTACCTCAAAACAATATGAACTATTAGAATATCTCATTCAAAATAAAGGGGCTATTTTAACAAAAGAACAAATATATGATCGTGTATGGGGCTTTGATTCTGACACAACAATAGCTATTGTTGAGGTCTTCATGCATCATCTTCGTAAAAAACTAGAACCTACAGGTTATCATGCTGATATAAAAACGATTCGTGGCGTAGGTTACATGCTTAACGAAGAATAGGGGGCACAAATGTTCCGGCAAACTCATATACGATTAACCTTTATTAATTCACTTGTCTTTATTGTCCTCATTAGCAGTCTAGGAAGCACCATCTATTTTTATACCGATAGTAGATTATATAAGGATGTCAATCAGTCTTTACAAGAATCTCTTGACCATTTTCAGGAACAGCCCAGGCCTGGTATTGGTCCTGATAAAGATGACATTCACGAGGGCGAAGGAAAGCAATTCTTACGAATTATGCGAAGAGACCCGAGAATTATGACATTAATATGGGATTCTAATAAGAAACTTATAGCAGAGCAAAATCGTGAAGCGGACCTGTTTCTCAATCATGAAAACGCCATTCGTCCTAAGGCATTAAACAGCCTGCAGGACGTAGATGTGGAGGAGTTTTCATATAGGTATGTAGCGTTTGAGGTTGACCATCCTGAATTAGGGAAAGTGACGGTTCAATTTATTCGAAACGTTAACTCTGAAAAAGAATTACTCAACCGTTTATTATTAATTATTACAGTGGGTATTGGAATTGGAGTGGTATTAGCTGTTATCTCTGGATATTTCTTAGCAGGCAAGGCGCTAGTCCCAATCAAAAGAGCATGGCAAAAGCAGACTGAATTTGTATCGGATGCATCACACGAATTAAGAACCCCTTTAGCTGTGATCCAGGCAAAAACGGATATTCTTTTTCGATCACCGAGTTCAACCATTCAGGATAAAATTTTAGATATATCCGCGATTTCAAACGAATCACGAAGACTCTCGAAACTCGTTACTAATTTATTGACGTTGGCAAGATCTGATTCTGATCAAATTGAAATGAAGAAAAAAGCTTTTCGGCTAGATGAACTATTAAAAGAAATTATTCATCATTATGAAGAAATTGCGATGTACCAAGAAAAAATGCTTCAGATAAGTGCGCTGGAACCTGTTGAATTCTTTGCGGATAAAGAAAGAATTCACCAGCTTATTGTCATTCTACTAGATAATGCAATGAAATACACAAAGGAGGGAGGAGAAATTCTGTTATCGTGTAGACAAAGTCACTCCTCCATTTATTTGGAAGTGAAAGATAACGGGATTGGAATCCCAGAAGAAGATATTCCAAAAATCTTTGATCGTTTTTATCAAAGTGACAAAGCACGTACTGCAGCTGAAGGAACAGGTTTAGGCTTATCTATTGCAAAATGGATCATTGAGAAACACCATGGAAGGACAAAGGTTCAAAGTAGCCTTGGTAAAGGAACTACAATAGAGATTATTTTTCCGAGAGCCCAAAAAAATTAAATTTGGGGTCTTTTTTTTAAGGAAATCTTAAGGAACGCCCACGATAATGAATTTATTCATTGAAACAACCAGTTGAGGGGAGAAGTACTGTCATGAAGAAGATGAGAAGGGCACACTTATGGATTGGCTTAATTGCATCAGTATTAATTTTTATGGAGTCTATTACAGGGCTACTAATGAATGAACCTTGGTTAATCGGTCAAACACAAATGGAAGGTGAAAGAGGAAACTTTCAACAAGGCCAATTTAATAGAGGACAATTCAGGCAGGGTGAGGGACAAGAAAACGGCCAAATGCAGGGCCCAAATGGCTTTAATGGAACTAACCCATCACAGGGACAAGCTGGCATGCAGGGCGGGCAAGTTCAAGGACCTGGTGGGTTTGGCAGAAATGGAAACTTTCCAGAGGGGGTTCGTGAAGAAAGGTTGGGGCAAGGCTCATTCATGAATACAATCCGTGGTCTTCATGAAGGTAGAATCGGAAATACAGATGTGAAATGGTTAATTGATTTAGCAGCAATTGCGATGATGTTTCTTACTGGTTCAGGTATTTATTTATCTGTTCAAATCCTTCGTGCAGACAATAAAAGGAGAAAGCGTCAATTAGAGAACATGGAAGTTTTGTAAGATAAATACCCGAAAAAGGCTGACAATACTGTCAGCCTTTTTCGTATACTATTCAACAATGATGGTGCCTTTAAACATGTCCATACCGCAGCTAAAGGTGAATTCGCCTGTCTTCTCAGGAGTAAAGGTAAGATTTGTTGTGCCTACTTTTAAGTTCACATTGTTAATATTAAAGTCTGGAATCTTAAATGTAGATAAACAGCTATCTTCCAGTGGATTGTTAATTTCAAATTCTACAGGTACGCCCTTTTTTACACGGATGACATTTGGTGTATATCCAGTTTCTGTTACGAGCATTTTTACTTTAGGTGAGCTTTCTTTAGTGACATCCACCTCTGTTTTAGGCATTTTTTTGGTGCTACTAGTTTCCTGGTTAGCCTGGGTTTGTGTCGTCTCGCTTTGACCAGGAACCTTTACCATATCCGTGCTATACATAAACAAAAACAGTGAGACTAGTACAACTCCGCCTGCAATTATGGCAAAAGGTGATAGCTCATTGGTATCAATAGAAAATTTATTATTTGTAGTCACATAAATATAGACAATTACAAATCCGATAATAACAATATAGAAACCTAATAATATACCAAGTAAAATGGTAGGGTTAATATATTGTAGGAATAACCCAAGAATGGCTCCATTAATTCCTCCAATTAATCCAAATATGGATGACATTAGTATAGCTAGTAACCCAATTGGGTGTCCTGCTAAGAAGCCAATAACAAATCCTATGATCATGCTGATGCCAACGACTAAGAATGTCTCGCCCGAATTGATTCCAATGATACTGCCAGTTAACAAGCCAGTAATAATGGCAATCACCATGCTAAGAAGGATACCCGGGGTGTTATTCAGCTTGATTTTATTACGGTATACAAGAAAAATAGAATAACCAGTCCCTAACGCAACGATCACTGCCGATATGATTGAAAAAATAGTCATCTTTTTGTCTCCTCTAATGTGGGCTTATTCAATTTTTTAAATAGGCTGTGTTAAAGAACATTGTTGATTTTTATACTCTGTTGATTGGAGCGGAAGGTGCGAAGACTCCTGTGGGAGTATGGTTCAGGGGAGACCCCGCTGGCGCTAGCGCCGAGGAGGCTCGCCGAAACACCCACGAACCGCTCGCACCTGGAGCGGAAATCAACAGACAAGTTTAACAGAGCCTTAAATAAACAACATAAGAGTATTATAAATGTAAATAATGGTTTCAAAATTGTCTATTAAGTGATTTATATGAACGTTTTATGAATCTTGCTGAGGAAATAGGTGGAGGAAGGAATTTTAGAGCCAGTTCTAGTCTTTTTTCTCTTTATCAATCGTATTTTTGTAAATTCGTTTAAGGGCTTCATTTTGCATTCTAATGTATTCAAGTAAGAATTCTTTCTCTTCTTTCTCTACGTCGACGGGGTCCTTTTCTTCTTTTGGCATGAAAGTCACCTCTTCACTTAATTACTTGCATTTTACACGTTTTATACTGCAGTTTAAAGTTAATTCTAAATTTCCTCACACTTTGTCGCAAAATATTTCTTTTTCGAATTGACTTTTATGAAGATGAAATATATAATTTCTTCAAAAATACTATTGAAACGATGATGGGGATTAGTAGAACGAAGGTGTCTTACCAAGAGAGGAAACTATTGGTGCGAAGTTTCTTAAGACGGTCGTTTGAACCTGCCTCTGAGTTCTGTATCGGATATTTTGAAGATACATGCGGATCAAATCCGTTATCATGCAAAGAGTTTAAAGCGAATGCTTTATGAATTTAGGGTGGTACCGCCAGGCCATGGTCCCTTTTTTGGGAACAAGGCCTTTTTGCATTTTAATCGGAATCTCGTTGTTGTATTTATTTTTTAAAAAATGAATGAGGTGTCAAAATGGCAAAGGAATTTGTAAAAGATGTCACTGCGATGGATGAGGACTTCGCTCAGTGGTATACAGATGTTGTAACAAAAGCTGATTTAATCGACTATTCAAGCGTTCGCGGATCGATGATTATCCGTCCGTATGGATATGCTTTATGGGATAACATTAAAAATGAATTAGATCGTCGAATCAAAGAAACAGGACATGAAAATGTCTATATGCCTTTATTCATTCCAGAAAGCTTACTACAAAAGGAAAAAGACCATGTTGAAGGCTTTGCTCCTGAAGTAGCATGGGTTACACACGGCGGTTCTGAAGAGTTAGCAGAGCGTCTAGTTGTTCGCCCAACTTCTGAGGTGCTTTTCTGTGAGCACTATAGCAATATTATTCATTCGTACAGAGATTTACCAAAGCTTTATAATCAATGGGCTAACGTTGTTCGCTGGGAAAAAACAACACGTCCATTCTTACGGACATTAGAGTTTTTATGGCAAGAAGGCCATACAGCCCATGCAACGGATGAAGAGGCAATGGAAGAAACCATTAAAATGCTAAATGTATATGCAGCCGTTTGTGAAGAAATCCTTGCGATTCCAGTTGTAAAAGGACAAAAAACGGAAAAAGAAAAGTTTGCTGGTGCAAAAGCGACATTTACCATTGAAAGCTTAATGCATGACGGAAAAGCATTACAGTCTGGTACCTCTCACCACTTTGGTACAGGTTTTGCGGAAGCCTTTAACATCCAGTATACGGATAAAGAAGGTAAACTACAGTATGTTCACCAAACATCTTGGGGCTTTACAACAAGAATCATTGGGGCGCTAATCATGGTTCATGGTGATGACCGCGGTCTAGTTATCCCTCCAAAAGCAGCACCAACACAAGTGATGATTGTGCCAATCGCTCAGCATAAAGAAGGCGTTTTAGACTTTGCATATGATTTGAAAAAGTCACTCGGTCAGGTTGCTCGCGTTGATATTGATGCAAGCGATAAAAAGCCAGGCTGGAAATTCAATGAGTATGAAATGAAAGGTGTTCCAGTTCGTTTAGAGGTTGGACCAAAAGATATTGAAAATAAACAGGTTGTTTTAGTAAGACGTGATACTTTAGAAAAAGTGATCGTTCCTATGGATGAATTGGAAGCAAGACTTGTTGCGTTACTTGATGAGATCCAGTCTAATTTATACAACAAGGCATTGAATCATCGTGAAGAAAGAACTTCTGTTGCTACTACACTACCTGAGTTAAAAGAAACTCTAGAAGCAAAGCCTGGATTTATCAAGGCTATGTGGTGTGAAGATGTAGCTTGTGAGGACAAAATTAAAGAAGAAATTGGGGCAACATCAAGATGTATGCCATTTGAACAAGAACAAGTTTCTGATAAATGTGTATGCTGTGGCAAAGAAGCTACTAAGATGGTTTATTGGGCAAAAGCATACTAAGATTGGGGGCTCTTCCTTTATGGAAGGGCCTTTTTATGTGGATTTGTAGATATAATTCGAAACCGTGTAGATAAAACTTGAATTCGTGTAGATATAATGTAAAAGTGTGTAGATAAAATCTAAAACTGTGTAGAAAAACCATGATTTTGTGTAGAAATAATCCAAAAGTGTGTAGAAATAATTTTTATTAAAAGGAATTTACTGCGTCCTAGCGAATTTTTATAGTAGGTAAGAGGAGGATTTGAACATGAAACCGATATTATTAGACTTTCCAGAGGAGTTTTCCACCAAGCGACTACTCATTCGCAAACCGATGCCTGGAGATGGCAAGGACGTATATGATGCGATGCAAGCTTCCATGAACGAACTGAAAGAATGGATGCCATGGGCCCATAGAGAACAAACTGTAGAAGATGTAGAAGTAAATATGAGGGATGCTCATGCGAAGTTTTTAACACGTGAAGACTTACGGCTGCATCTCTATGATAAAGAAACCGGGGAATTTATTGGTTCCTCAGGCTTGCATAGAATTAACTGGCATGTGCCGAAATTTGAAATTGGGTACTGGATTGATACCCGGCATAGTGGAAAGGGCTATATTACAGAGGCAACTAAAGCAATAACAGAATTTGCCTTTACGGAGCTTCAGGCCCGTCGAGTGGAAATTCGTTGTGACTATAATAATACGAAAAGCCGTGCAATCCCAGAAAAATTAGATTTTACATTAGAGGGAATCTTAAAAAATGATGGATTGTCGGCTGATGGGAAAGAAGTAAGAGATACGTGTGTATATGCAAAGATTAAATAACGAAAAAGAGGTTGACCCCTTGTGAGTCAACCTCTCTATTAATCTAGTAAGTATCTCTTTAAATAAAACTTTGTAATGGCTAAGTATTCACGAGTATATGATTTCACGAGAGCTTGTACGGGAGTTTTTGCAGGTAGTCCTTTTACTTCTAAACCCTGGTCTCTTGCAATCGAAACCGCACGATAAATATGAAACGTATTGGTCACAACTAATCCTGACTGTGCATTTTTCGGAATCAACTTCATTGAGTATTTAATATTCTCATAGGTATCAGTAGAGCGGTTTTCCATTAGTATGCGAGACTCACTTATGCCCAACTTAATTAGCTCTCTTCTAATCGACTCAGCCTCAGAAATATCCTCACCAGGACCTTTCCCACCAGAAGCAATAGCAATGGTATTTTCGTTTTCCTTTAAATAACTAGCAGCCGCTTTAATACGACTAGCAAATGCAAGAGAAGGAACAGTTCCTTTTACCCTTGCCCCTAGAACAATGATATAATCTGCATGTTTGGGCACTTCTGTTTGAATATGCTGACTAATCTTAAACTGTAATACACAAACATAAATCAGTCCTACTACCGCAAGAATACTCAAATAGGACAACAACTTTTTCTTATTTTTCATCCATTCCAATCCATTTCATATTATTTTTTTAAACTATTAAATCTATCTTTATAATAGAATAAATTGGATAAATTAACCAACATATTTTTCCATAAAAAAAGAAGCTGAGATTCAGCCTCTTTATTCACATACCCAAGACAACCCAATTGTACCAACACCCGTATGCACTCCTGCAACCGTAATAAGCATTAATATTTCCGTTTCGATACCAGGAATGGTTTCTTTAATTACCTTTTCCAATTCTGTTGCTTTTTTGATATCGTTTGCATGAACAATGGCAACCTTTTTCACAGATTTGGTTTCAAGGTCCTCTTTCAATTTATTTACAAGCCAAGCAATGACCTTTTTCTCTGTACGAACTTTGTCTTTAATTTTGGCTGCGCCTTCTTCAATCGATAAAATGGGCTTTATGTTAAAAAGGGATGCTAATATTTTTTGGCTACCTGATACCCTGCCGCTTTTATGAAGTTGATCTAGGTTTGAAGGAACTAGGTATAAGCGAGTTTGGTCAAGAAGTCCGTTTAGTTGGGTCATAATATCATTTATTTCCAAGCCCTGGTCAGCAAGTTCAATTCCTCTTTTAACTAAAAAGGAAAGAGGAAACGAACCCGTTTGCGAATCGAGTGCATATAGTTTAAAGTCTTCCATTTCAGCTGCCATTACGGATGATTGATAGGTTCCAGTTAGAAGGCTAGAAGCGTGAATGGCTACTCCAAAATCGTACTCGCCCTTCAATTGATTATATAAGTCTACAAAGTCAGAAATAGAGGGCTGTGAGGATTGAAATTTACCTTCCTCATTTTTCATTCTTTCATAAAATTCTTCTTCAGTAATCTCAACTGTTTCCTTATAAAATTCATCATTAATTACAACGTGCAGGGGAATTACATGTATATGATGCTGCTCTATAAATTCTTTACTTAGAGATGCAGTCGTATCAGTGATCCACGCAATCTTTGCCTTATTCATATAATCCTCTTCCTCCAGTGGAAATCTCTAGTTTAATTACAATATACCCTGAATAGTGCCTACTACACGTGTAACTTATTCATTATTTCACAATTCTATCAATAAGTATAAAAATAGGAAAAAGGGTACGTAGTATTAATATCTAAATAAACAATACAAGAGCGATAAATAACTCGTCAAGTTACATTTGTCATACCCAAACCTAACTATTTTTATCATTTACACTACACATAAAAAAAGGGAGATTTGAAGGGAATTTAACAAATCTATGATTTTCGAACTAGTTCAAATTATTCAAATATAACGATGTGTGATTTAAATCACTTAGTCCGTGTGGTGAATTTCATATAATCACTATGCAGACAGTGAAAACGTATTTAGGAGTGATTATTTTGTTAGAACAAAAAACAATTGAAATTATTAAATCTACTGTACCAGTACTAGAAAAGCATGGAGAAACGATTACCACTCGATTCTATCAACTTATGTTTGGAAATCATCCTGAACTATTAAATATCTTTAATCATGCCAACCAAAAACAAGGACGCCAACAAAAAGCATTAGCAGGAACAGTTTATGCTGCCGCAATGTACATTGATAACCTAGAAGCCATTCTTCCAGTAGTAAAACAGATTGCCCATAAGCACAGAAGTCTTGGAATTAAACCTGAGCATTATCCGATTGTTGGAAAGCATTTGTTACTAGCAATTAAGGATGTATTAGGAGATGCAGCCACTAATGAGATCATTGATGCCTGGGGTCAAGCCTATAACCTGATTGCTGATGCCTTTATCAGTGTCGAGGCTGAGATGTATGAGGAGGCTGCAACGCAAGATGGCGGCTGGGATGGATTCCGAAATTTTGTTGTAGACCGAAAAGTTGTTGAAAGCGAAGTAATTACCTCTTTTTACTTAAAACCAGAAGATAAAAAGGGAATTGCCACATTTATTCCAGGTCAGTATATTAGCATCAAGATGGAAATTGGTGGAGAAGAGTTTACGCATATTCGTCAATACAGCTTATCCGATGCTCCAGGAAGAGACTATTACAGAATTAGTGTGAAACGTGAAGCGGGAACTCAAAATCCTGACGGAATGGTATCAAACTATCTCCATGATGATGTTAAGGAAGGCGATCTATTAAAAGTAAGTGCACCAGCTGGTGATTTTATTCTTGATACGGAAAAGAATACACCTGTTGTTTTACTTAGTGGTGGAGTAGGGTTAACACCAATGATGAGTATGTTAAAAACGCTAGTTGAAATTCAGCCTAGTAGGGAAGTAACTTTTGTACATGCAGCTGCGAATAGTAATGTGCATGCACTTAGAAATGAAGTGGAAGAGCTATCAAAGCTAGAAACAGTTAAATCCTTTTTCTTCTATGATTCCCCTACTGAAGAAGATCGAATGAATAATCGTTTTGATGTAGAAGGATATATTACACGTGAATGGTTGGAAGATAAGGTTTCAGTAGATAATGCAGACTTCTACTTCTGTGGACCGGTTCCTTTTATGAAGGCAATCAATCGCTCTTTAAAAGACCTAGGAGTAAAGGAAGATAGAATTCACTTTGAATTCTTTGGCCCAATGGGTAATTTAGAAGAATAGAAAGAAAATGAGGCCGGTTCCCAAAATGGGAATCGGCTTTTTATTTTGCAAAAGGCTGTGATAAAGAACATTGTTGATTTTTATACCCTGTTGATTGGAGCGGAAGACGCGAAGACTCCTGTGGGAGTATGGTTCAGGGGAGACCCCGCAGGCGCTAGCGCCGAGGAGGCTCGCCGAAACACCCACGAACCGCTCGCGACTAGAGCGGAAATCAACAGACACGTTTAACAAAGCCTTGCAAAAAAGTTAAGAATTCATGAACGTTTATGAGTTTAAGACATTGAAAGTTTGATTCAAGCTTGAACTATGATTAAATAATAGAAAAGGCCGCCAGAAAGGATGTTTTTATTGAGTAAGAATGTCATACGTTCTATTACTGCCATCGCCGTATTATTTTGCCTCGTCTGGCTTGTAGGGCTCGGCTGGGCGGTAGGGGAGTATTATGCTGGGAACAAAGAAAAGGTTCCGGAAAGATCCACTGCTACCAATGAAGTCAAGAACACAAAGGGCCTGACGATAGTGGCTTTAGGTGATTCGTTAACAAGAGGAACCGGTGACGAAACGGGTAAAGGCTATGTAGGAATTTTAATGGATGAAATAAAAGAGAAGACCAAACGCCCTGTTCAACTAACGAACCTTGGCATAAATGGACAAAGATCAGATCAACTTCGTAAACAGGTTCAAGAGAAAGAAGTGGGGAGACAGATTGAAAAAGCTGATTTAGTTCTTGTAACAATTGGTGGAAACGATTTGTTCCGTGGGGGACAAGGTTTAATGGACTATGGAACAGGAGATATCGCGACCATTGAGAAAAAATATCTTGAAAACCTAAAAGCTATTTTTGAACAAATCCGAAGAAATAATCCTACTGCCAATATTTTCTTTATTGGCTTGTATAATCCATTCATCGATTTGGATCAAGGGAAAGAAATGTCGAAGGTCGTTCGTCATTGGAATTATGATAGTGCAGAAATAAGTGCAGCTTTTCCAAAGATTATTTTCGTTCCAACCTTTGACTTATTTGAGTTAAAAGTCAATGATTATCTGTATTCTGATAAGTTTCATCCAAATTCAAAAGGATACCGTTTAATTGCAGAACGTGTAGCCTCATTGCTCACCTGGTAAGGAGAGGAAACCGATGGAGAAAAAAATTACATTAGAAGTAAAAAATTTAAAAAAAGAAATCGGAAGAAAAGAAATCATTAAAGGGTTAACTTTTAATTTACGTGAGGGTGAAGTGTTTGGGTTCTTGGGACCGAATGGTGCTGGGAAAACAACAACAATACGTATGCTTGTTGGTCTAATAAAGCCAACCTCCGGAAGTATCCAAATTTGTGGATATAATATTGAAACTCATTTTTATGAGGCAATGAAAAACCTTGGATGTATTGTTGAAAACCCAGAATTATATCCCTATCTTTCAGGGTATAATAACCTGCTTCATTTTGCCCGAATGATTGAAGGAATTGGAGAAGAGCGAATCAAAGAAGTGACTGTATTAGTGGGCCTTAGTGAAAGGATTCATGATAAGGTGAAAACCTACTCATTGGGGATGAGACAGCGTCTAGGTATTGCTCAAGCCTTGTTAGGAAAACCGAAAGTGCTAATTCTTGATGAGCCAACTAATGGGTTGGATCCGGCTGGAATCCGTGAAATGCGCCAGTTCATTCGCTTTTTAGCAGAGAAAGAAGGACTAAGCGTCCTTGTCTCCAGTCATTTATTAAGCGAAATTCAATTACTCTGCGATCGAGTTGCTATTATTTCAAAAGGCACAGTCATTCGGACTGATACAGTTCAACATTTGTTGTCAAATCGGGAAAAAGTAGTTTGGCAAGTTCATCCGATTGAAATGGGAAGAAACATATTAGCTTCTTTAACAGCGATTGAAGAGAGAGAAGATGGTACGATTATGACAGAGTTTGACGAGCGAAAAATTCCAGAATGGAATAAACAGCTTGTTCTTGCAGGTGTTTCTGTTACTGAAATGAATCGAAAAATGCCAGTACTTGAAGATTTATTCCTCGAACTTACTGGGGGTGACTCCATTGAATAAATTGATTCAAAATGAAATGATGAAATTGATTGCCAAAAAAAGGCTAATAGTCATTGCCATCATTATTGGCGTTTTAGTGGTGTTATTTACATATGCACAATATAAACAGGTTGAAACGCAACGAGAAAAATTAGGTACTAGTGATTGGCGTACGATTTTGCAGCAGCAAATTGTGGATACCACTAACCGGTTGAGCAGTAGTCGAATCACTGATGAATGGAAGAAACAACTGCAAATATCCTTACAGCAACAGCAATATTATCTTGACCATGATATTAATCCTGCTGAGCCTGGCGCACCTACATTTATGAGGGTCTTTTTTGAAAATTCGATTGACCTGTTTATTCCTTTAATGGTCATGGTTATTGCCAGTGATTTAGTTTCCTCTGAGCATAGTTTAGGGTCAATTAAGCTTTTGCTGACGAGGCCGGTAAGAAGATGGAAGGTATTATTGAGCAAATATATCACACTGTGTTTAGCTGTATCGTTAATTATTGCCATCGCAGGGATCCTTTCTTATCTTATTTCTGGATTGGTTTTTGGATATAGCGGCTGGGGGGCCCCCATTTTAACAGGGTTTAATGTGACGGAATCAGGATTAAATACTTCAGAGGTGAAGCTCCTCAGCCTGTGGAAGTTCCTGTTAATGGACTTCGGGCTAGTATGGTTTGTCTCTATCGTAGTAGGGACACTCTCTTTCATGTTATCTGTTTTAATCCGAAGCACAGCAGCAGGCATGGGAGTGATGCTGGCTGCTCTAATTTCAGGAGCTATTTTAAGTAATATGGTTTCATCTTGGGAATCGGCTAAGTATTTCTTTATGGTCAACCTACGTTTAACAGATTATATGAAGGGATCTGCTCCTCCAATCGAAGGAATGAACCTCTCCTTTTCAATGATGGTGTTATTCGTTTGGTGGGCAGCAGCACTACTCGTATCCTTCGTGGTCTTTACAAAAAAAGACGTTTATTAATATTCGGCTTTGTTAATGAGCAATGTTTAATATAGTAACAATGTTGATTGGAGCGGAAGGCGCGCAGACTCCTGTGGGAGTACGGTTCAGGGGAGACCCCGCAGGCGCAAGCGCCTAGGAGGCTCGCCGAAACGCCCACGGACCGCTTGCGCCTGGAGCGGAAATCAACATACAAGGTTACAGAGCATAATAATTGAGGTTAACTCCTTCGCATTGGAGTTAACCTTTTTAGTTTTCAAAGAAAATCATAATAACGTTTGTGAAAATAGTTTAAATTTGATAGAAAATTATAAATTTTATAAAATAGAATAATATAAATGCACCTAAACGGAGGGGAAAATATGGCATTTAAAATTAAAAAAATTGACCATATCCAACTTGCGGCACCAAAAGGCTGCGAAGAGGCTGCAAGAAACTTTTTTGGGGAAATTCTTGGACTAATGGAGGTAGAGAAGCCAGATGAATTAAAAAAACGAGGTGGAGTTTGGTTTGAGTTTGGAACATTCCAGCTCCATATTGGCGTCGAAGATCCGTTCTCACCTGCAAAAAAGGCACATCCCGCGTTTGTTGTTGAAAATATTGAGGAATTAAAAAGACACCTGAGTAAAAATGAGATCACATTTCAAGAGGATGATAATCTTCCTGGAGCCAGCCGTATTCATGTAAATGACCCATTTGGTAATCGACTTGAATTTCTAGAATGGGAATAATTCATTACCTAACCACTTCTTTATAAAAAATAGCCCCATTCCAGCATTGGATATGGGGCTTAAAGTATTTTTAATAGGGATGTAAGATTAATCTAATCAATATACAAGCAGGGTGAGGGGACAGCCTGCTAAAGGGAATCAACTCAATACCTATTGCTACTGTTTAACAGTTACTTTTACTTGTTCATGACTGACACCTATGTGCTGTTTGAAAATTAAAGAAGGACCACCTAGGTTAAAAAGGTAACGAGCCTCAATAACCTGTTTCATAAATGCAGCGAATAACCCAGATAGACGGAAGTTTCCGACCTTTCCTACTGCTGCCCAGTTTCCAATTGAGGCAACAGAGCCTTTATGATGGTATTCAAATGCTTTCAATTCACTACCACGAAGTGTAGCAACCATATTTTTTGCACAAACATCCGCTTGTTGTAAAGCCACTTGAGCAGTAGGCGGTAAAGAAGATTTTTCATCCTTCATGAATAATGAGCAATCACCTATACTAAAGATGTTTCTTATATTCTCAACCCGTAAATAGCGGTCTACCGGAAGTTTGCCTTTCATCATTGGTAAGCCACATTTTTGAATAATGGTATTTCCTTTTACCCCGCAAGACCAGATTAACGTTTTTGTTGGGATTTCAATTCCATTTTCAAGGTAAACCTTTTCGGGAGTGTACTCTAAAATTTTCATTCCTGTTAATAATTCAACATTATGTTTTTCTAATACTTCAGTTGTATACTCGATTGATTCTTTAGGGAAGAAGGGAATGACTGAAGGTGCAGCTTCAATCGCAACAATTTTTACTTTTTCAAAGGGTACCTCGTATTGTTTACAAAGCTTTGGAAGACCTTCTGCAAGTTCACCAAGCATTTCAACTCCTGTAAATCCACCACCTGCAACAACAAAGGTTAGGCGTGCAGGATCTAGATCTGCTTTGTAAAGGTTTAGTTGTTTAATAATTTGATTATATATTGCTTTTGAACTTCTAAAGCTTCGAATCTCAAATGCATGCTCTTTTATTCCAGGAATTCCGAAGGTCTCCACTTCAAATCCAAGTGCAATTAATAAGTAATCATACTCTACAGTATCGCCACCTTCGAGGTGTACTTCTTGGGTATTAATATCGATTGAGGACACAGTTCCCTTTTTAAAATAGGTCTTTGCCGGATCTATTAGTTCAGGAATAGACATGGCAATTTGTTTATCAGCTGCGGTTCCGACACCTGTTTTGTGTAATTGTGTCGTTATATAGTGATAATCGTGTTTATTAATTAAGGTTACATCTGCTTCACCCGATTTTAGCAACTTTTCAAGTTTCTTACTCGTAATAATCCCACCGTATCCTGCACCTAAAATAACGATTTTGGGTCTTTTCATTATAATCACTCCCATTTTCTATAAAGAATACTTTCAGTCTAAAATGTGAAGTGTTTCACATAAAAACTTTTAAAAAATAGAGCTAAAAGCCCTTTTTATGTGAAATATTTCACAAACCTTCTATATTCATAGAATACGATAAATTGTAAGTTAACACAAGTAATTTATCCACTAAAATTTTGACAAAATGGTAAATTATTTTTGATAAATTGGGAAAGATAACCACGTGCCACAAATTGATGAAATTAATGTAAAAATAAGAAGTGGAAGGTGTTTAATATGAAAATAAAAATGTTACTTTTGGCAATGGGTTTATTGTTTTCACTGCCAGGATTAGCTTCAGCTAATCATCTTGAACAAAGCGATCATGGAGAAAAAGCACCTTGTGATTGTCATGATGGGGGGAAGCACCATCATCATATGATGCATAAAGATTGGCAAGCACATATGGCAGAAAAAGAACAAAAACTGTTAGCATGGGTAGATCAATATACTCCTAATAAAAAAGCAGAGTGGACCAAAGTGTTAGAAGAGAAAAAGGCACTCCGTAATAAATGGATGAGTCCTGAAAATGCAACAAAGCGTGAGCAGTGGAAAAAAGAAAGAATGGCCAAAATGGAAGAACTAAAAAAGCAATTTGATCAAGGTAAAATAACGAAGGAGGAGTTTATCCAAAAGGCACACGATGGTAAAGTCATGGGTCACTGGAAAACCTTCCATGAACTACGCTTAGCTGTAGAGAAAAAGGACAATCAGCAGGCGGCAAATCTACTTAACCAGCTTCTAGAACAATACAAACAGCATAATCAGAAAATGAATGAGATGCTAACAAAATGAGTAATAAAAAACTAATGATGGCAACACTTGGTTTAGGCGCTGCTTTCATATTAAGAAATGAAAAGTCACGAAAAATATTAAAAGAACAATTTCAGGCCTTTGCAGAAAAGTCTAGAAAATAAAACACCCCCCATTCCCTGTGAGTCTATAGGGAATGGGGGGGTGTTTTATTTGTTTAGGTCGATTTTATCTTGTTTTACTTCTTTGATATCTTCTTTAATTTCCTCTTTTATATCATCCGCAATGCCTTCAGTTGCTTTTTTAAATTCACGAATTGACTTACCAAAGGCACGTCCAATTTCTGGCAATTTGTTTGGTCCAAAAATGACCAAAGCAACAATTAAGATTAAAATTAATCCAGGAAAACCAATATTAGAAAACATTATTTCACTCCTATTGATGAGTTGTAATTATTCTAATCAATATTATAACGTTATATTTTAAATAGTACTAGTAGATAGACTAAGCGAAGGTAGCGTGAAGCATAAATAAAACTAAAAATGCTATAGCTAGCTTTAAATGCCAATTCCGATCTGTTCGTTTGAACCGGTTTATTCCCATTACTATTAGGAACAAAAGGACAATAATAGCTCCAATTCCCGATAGATAAGTAAAGTTTACCTTAAAGCCTCGTATAAGTGCTAAGAAACTGTGTAGAAACACTATACCTGCAGATAGAAGACCGACTGGTACATGCCATTTTCGGACAATCTTTGCAATAGATTGAACAAGAGGCTTGATTTGAATTTGTCCCAACTGAAGTGTCTTTAATTGCTTTTGCTTTAATAACCAAAAGACAGGATAGATGGCTAAAGCTGCAAAAAAGCCAATTCTTGAAATAGAACCCAACTGTTTAAATGTCCCTTTATAGTGGCGAAAGTCTTGGCTCATTAGCTCTTGGTGGTTAATCGAGATATACAGTAATCCAGTTAAAACTAAGATGACTGATAACAGTAAAAAGCTGATCAATAATTTGCGATCTTTGGAATTTGGTATTTTCCTTGATAAAAATGTTCCTTTTTTAGCTGGAATAGACTGCTGTCTAATGGGAATCACAACCTTTTAAAAGATATTGGGCACCTAGTTTCGAACAATCTCATTCTTTGGATGATTCTGCCTGTAAAAATCCATAATGGCACGGTCTGTATATACCCAGCCTTTCCATCCAATATGAATAGTATCCTTCATAAAATATGGGTCATATTCATGATCGGAGAAGTCTGCAATTTGGAACCCTTCAGCTTCTATTTGATTTTTTATCCGCTTATAATATGGGGAACGGCCATCTTGGGTAAACCCAGTGAAATCATACCATTTTCCATTTACAGGAACTGAAATGAATAATGGTTGAGCACCATTTTCTTTCAACACATCGAGCACTAATTGGAAGTCCTCGTATTCAGGTGATTTCCCATATGAAGCCCCTTGTTTTTTCCCTTTTAATAATGGCGCCATTTTTTTAATCTTATTGTATTCCCGATTAGATATATCAAAAGGATTGTTTTTAGCTCTTTTCTTACCAAATTCATTTGCCATATCCTCTAACTGTTCCCAGTTTTTATTTTTAACTTTTGGACTTAGATCCCGATTTCGAGGGATACCACCTACCAATGTATAATAAAGGTCTTTCTTCTCAAGCAAATCACGGTAGGCATACGCAAAAGGGCGGACAATGCCTGTTTTTCTTTTAGTCCATGAATTCTTCGAAATTTCAGCCTTATAAATGGTTGAAAGGATGGGATCATTTTCAATTGGTGAAAAGGTTAGTAATCGTTTGATTGCGCGCTTCTTAACTACCGGGTCAATATCATTGTTAAAAGCAAAGTCGTATCCTTGTAACGCGGAATAGTTGGGAACAAAGTGTGATTCGTCTGTGCCGTTTGGCTGAAACCATTGTGGGGACAAAACGAAAATAATTTTTTTCCCTTTTAATTGATTCGTATGTTCAGAAAAATTTAATAGATGAATTAAGGATTCCGTACCGCCTCGTCCAATGAGGAAGGGGGTGAAATCGGCATTTGTTTCTGCAAAATAATTTGACGGATGAAATCTGTCCAACCTAGCAAGCTCGGAGGACCCATAAATAGGTAAGAAATGAGGGTCCTCTAGCATCTTTTGTTGAACATACTTCCCTTGAAACATAAAAGGGTTTAATTCTGTTGCCGCTTGATTGATTTTAGATTTCGGTATCAACGATTCTATGAACTGACTCGGTATGAGAACCAATATTAGCAAGAAAATGAAAGCTAAGATTAATGGTGCAAAAACCGTTTTTTTCATTTCATATCAGCCAGCTGTAAAGCAATATTGTTCGGTGTATTCCAAAGATCCCGATCAAACTCAGAAATGGGTACAAGAATACCTAGACGTTCTTCTATTTGGATTAGCAATTCAACTGTTCCGAATGAATCTAATAGACCGGATTTAAATAGATCAACGTCGGGGTTTTCCTTAACAACCTCGTCTTGACAAACTTCTGCTAAGATTTCAATAACTTCATTTTTAAATTCGACTAATTCTATACTCATGATATTTAGACTCCTTCTTTAAATAGTTGTCCAGAAAAAAGATAAAAACCAAAACAAACGAAATGGAAGGTAATGACAATGGCCAATATATGAGTGAATTTATTTTGCGGCCACCATTTATGTTTTTTATTAAATTGCTCAAACGAATTGTATAAGACCATTAGTAAGGCATGATATATTCCATAGAGAATATATTGAATTTCTAAACCATGCCAGACACCCATAATCATGAATAAAAGGATGTAACCTAGGTTGGAAACAACATTTCGATTTTTAATCCACTTTTTCTTGGTCATCCAAAAAACAAAACGCATATACACATAATCTCGGAACCAAAATGAAAGACTTAGGTGCCAACGATTCCAAAAGTCTTTGATATTTCTACTAATAAAGGGCCTATTGAAGTTTTCAGGGGATTTAATTCCCATCAAATAACTAACACCAATGGCAAATGCACTGTAGCCTGCAAAATCAAAAAAGAGATAAAAGCTATACGCATACATGTAGTAAAGATGATGCTGAAACTGACTATGTGCAATAAATCTTAGATTAGCGATAAAAAAGTGGTTAATAGAATAGCCAATTATATATTTATATAAAAAGCCCAGGAAAATTTTGTTGATTCCCTCATATAAAAGGACTTTATATTCCTCTCCTTGTATCTCCCTTTGCACATCCTTTTCAAACCGACGATATCTGTCGATGGGACCAGATGAGATGGTAGGGAAAAATAATAAAAAATATAACAACTGGAAGAGGGGGGGAACCTTTTTAATGAGGCCGTCCCTAGTTTCCATAATTAACTGAGTGCCTTTAAACGTTAAATAAGAAATACCAAGAAAACCAATCCAATTAACTTGTGAAAAGTATGGCATCAGCTTGGACAGGCCTAATGGAAGGATAGAAAGGAAAACAGCCAAATAAAAAATGAAAGCTCCATTTGCCTTCCTTCTATAGTGAATATACCCATAAAATAAGATAATCTGCCAAATGATAAATAGGATTAATGCAATCGTACCTTGTAAATTGGATGCAAAAATGAGACTTAAGCCAATAATTGTAACTAGCAAATTATAGCGATAAAATCTTTTCCCTAGTAACCCTAGTACAATCGTTGGTGTTAACAGGATGGCGACGATGAAAAAGAAAGTAAAGGAGCCATAGGGTGTCATAGCAAAACCAGTTCCTTTATTCTTTTTCGATCCATTTTTCCATTTGCCGTCATCGGAAGTTCATTAAAATAAGTGAATTTCCTCGGTATCATATAAGCAGGAATCATTCTGCTTAAATCTTTTTTTATGGCGCTTGTTAATTGGTATTCTTTTTCAAAGGTGTGATTTGCCGGGATAATAGCTGCTAGTAAGTACTCAATCTTTTCCCCAGAATCTATCGGAATTACAAGTGCTGACTGGACAAATGGTGATTGTGAAAGCTGATATTCGATTTCTTCCAATTCCATGCGATAGCCATGAAGTTTAATTTGAAAATCGATTCGCCCTTGATAAAAAAGATGCCCTCTAGAATCCATAAAACCAGCATCACCTGTGCGATAGGCTTGTTCACCTTTATAGGTGAAAAATGCTTTATCAGTTAGCTCTGGTTGACCGAAATATCCCTTGCTGACACCTGGACCTACAATGATAATTTCACCTTTTTCACCATTGGACACAAGGTTGCCATTCTCATCCAGAAGTAAAATCTGCGTATCTTGCTTTGGCTTCCCAATAGGAAGTGTAGGACAGTCCTTCATTATATCGTTAGATATCTCAATGGATGTGACAGCTACAGTCGCTTCAGTCGGCCCGTACGTGTTAAAACACTTGGCACGCGGAAAACACGTCATCAGTTGCTGACAGATTGCATGAGGTAGCACTTCCCCGCAAAATAAAAAAACTGAAAGTTCGGGAAGGAGCTCTTCATTAAAAGATGGATCCATCAGACACATTTGTGCAAAAGAAGGAGTAGACGTCCAAACTTGAGCATTCGAGCGTCGCAATTCCTCAAAAAGGACCTTTGGTTTTTCAATCATTTCTTTTGTAACGGCAAAAAGTGTTCCTCCAGTCATAAGAGCAGGATACAGGTCCATTACAGAAAGATCAAAGGAATAAGGCGCTTGGTTCAAGAATCTTAACTGGCCGTTAATTGGAAAATCCTCAACCATCCAATCTATAAAGCTTTGTAAGTTATTAACGGATATTTGAACACCTTTAGGAGTTCCCGTACTCCCGGATGTGTAAATGATATAAAAATTATCATTTCCTTTAACCCAATTCGATGGATCTACTGGCCCCGATGCGGGAAGGTCAACCAGAATCTGTTCAAATGCTATTGTTCTGACATTGCAGTCATTAAAAGGTAATAGTTGATTTGTTGTATTGATGATTAACCCTGGTTTCGCACTTGTGATGATATGATTAATTCTCTCAGGCGGGATGGATATGTCCACCGGGATATAGGGATGCCCTGATTTTACACTTCCCAAAAATGAGACAACTAAGGATACATCCATATGACCGTATATTAGGATAGGTAAATGCTTTTCTATTGTTTGATTCTTTATGAAGGCAGCAACCCTCTCAGATTGATCCCAAAGTTCTCCATAAGTGATTTCTTGGTTTGGTGTGATATAAGCAATAGTGTTTGGCTGTATATGTGCAATGTTTCTAATGTGATGTAAAAGTTTCATGGTAGAGCTGCCTCCTATTAAAAATCATTGTAAATATAGGTGCCGGCGCTTGCGTCATTAAATCCATACATGAAAAATAAAAAAAGTAGAATTAGAAAATAATAGACAAAGCGTCCAAACCATTTAAGCTTCTGATTTGAAAAAATAACTTTAAATTTATTGAACATGGTGGTTCAACCCCATTGAAAAATTTGAACTTACTTATCATAATGCGATTTGCCTTTTTAAACATTAAAATAAGATGAGGATACAATTAAATTTTCATTATTTAATTAGAAAATTCGATAGAAAAAAGGCCAAGTGGTGAACACTTGGCCTTTCCCTGTAACCATTTTATAGAACTAAGTCTGATTGCACGTAATGGTAGAGAAGATTAGCTGTATTTTCGATGGATGATTGATGTGTACGTTCAAAAGCGTGAGATGAATCAATTCCTGGACCAATTAAGCCATGGACAATATCATGGCCAGAGCGGATTGCAGCTGATGCATCTGAACCATAATATGGATAAATGTCAAGTTTGTATCCAATATTATTTTCCTGTGCTAGACGAACTAAGTTTTTTCTCATTTCATAATGATAGGGACCGCTTGCATCCTTCACACATATGGACACGGTATATTCATCGGTTGATTGTCCGTCTCCCATGGCGCCCATATCCACTGCTAAGTATTCTACCGTTTCAGGTGTAATATTGGAGTTGCCTCCGTACCCTATTTCCTCATTATTTGAGATTAGAAAATGAGTGGTATACGGTAAGGTTAAGTTTTCTTCTTTAATTTGCTTGATTAATTGAAGAAGAATGCCAACACTTGCTTTATCATCCAAATGGCGCGATTTAATATATCCGCTTGGAGTTATTTCTACACGTGGGTCAAATGAGACGAAGTCACCAACTTCAATTCCAAGGGCATGAACTTCCTCTGCATTAGTGACTTTTTCATCAATACGAATTTCCATATTATCCTGATTTCGTTCTGCCTTTCCGGCATCTTTATACACATGGACGGATGTTTGATGCATTAAAATAGTGCCAGTAAATTTCTTTCCATTGCTTGTTTCAATTTGGCAGTATTCGCCTTCTATCGAGTTATATTTAAATCCTCCAATCAAATCAATTTTTAATCTGCCATTTGATTTAATTTCCTTTACCATCGCACCAAGTGTGTCAACATGTGCTGTAAGCATACGATGCTTGCTTGAATCTTTCCCGTCAATTGAAGCAATTAGACCGCCTTTGCGGTTTCTATAAGTAGTAATTTGTAACTCCGCAAGAAATTTTTCAACAAAGGTAATCACTTCATTCGTATTACCAGAGGGACTTGGGATGGAGACTAGCTTTTTGATTAAATGTAATGTGTCCTCTGTATATGTATTAGTCATTGCATTTGCTCCTTTCAGAA
The DNA here is from genome assembly GCF_057656715.1 of Neobacillus sp. Soil_C_43. Taxonomy (NCBI): domain Bacteria; kingdom Bacillati; phylum Bacillota; class Bacilli; order Caryophanales; family Bacillaceae; genus Neobacillus; species Neobacillus sp. Soil_C_43. The sequence continues at coordinate 204,442 of NZ_JBDGJV010000003.1, read as the reverse complement.
TCTTCATTCTTATTATACATAAATTTAGAAAATGATGTATTTAATCCCATAATGAAGGCAATATTTTTTAAGTGTTTGCATAGAGTAACATGTATTCATTTTTTTCCTAGGAGTTAGGAAATGAAAAAGTGGGTATAAATGTAATAATTTATTCGACAAGGAAAATTAACGGAGGAGAAAAAGTTGACCAGAGCTGAACTATATAACCAAAAGCCAAAGCAATTTTCTTGGAAGGGTCTATTCTTTTTCATTCTAATGAGCTTGATTATTGCCGCAGGTAGTATTTTCTTTCACTATTATGATCAAAGTTCGATAAAAATAGAAGCACCATCAGAAAAATTAGGGCAGAAGGTCGTAATAGAGCTGCCAAATGGTCAAAAGGTGTATACGTATGACAATTTAATTTATAAAAAAGATGGAAAGATCTATTATAAGGGAGAACGAAATACCATCGACTTAACCGGTGGAACCGTGGCATATGAAGAATGGAAATAGAAAAAAGCGAACGACTGAATATTTGTCGTTCGCTTTTTTTAATTGTCCAGTTAAGGCGTTTTCGCTTTCCTTACATAATAAGAGTGTATAAAATACGACTGCGAGAACTGTTCAGCTCCAGCGCCTAGCCCCTCGGGTCAAATAACCTTCGGCAATAAAAGTCAAAAGGCGGACTTTTCTTGCCGAAGAACATTTGCCTGTCGGGGCTGAACAAGGCGCTTGCGCTTTTATTATTTGAACCATCCTTTTTTGTTAAACCAAATGGACATTCCAATTCCCACTAGTACCATTACAAGGAGGGTGGCAAAATAGCCGTATTTCCAAGTTAATTCCGGCATATAGTGAAAATTCATGCCGTACAAGCCAGCTATAAAAGTAAGCGGCATGAAAATGGTTGTTATAACCGTAAGGACCTTCATGACATGGTTCGTCTGATGAGAATTAATTGAAATATAGCTATCACGAATATCTGTTGTTAATTCCCGATTGGCTTCAATCATTTCTGTTAATTTTAGCAAATGGTCATGAATATCTGAAAAGTATTCGTTTCTTCCTCTTATAAAAGTCACCCTTTGAGAGTTTAAGATTCTATAGATAAGATCCCGCATAGGTGTGATCGTATGCCTTAAAGAAAGAAGATGGTGTCTTGTATCAAATAAAACTTCTAATAATTCTTCCATTGTTCTTTTTTTCGAGTTCTCATCAATTTCATTTAACATATCTTCAATTTGATAGACGAGTGGGAAATAATTATCGACCATTTTATCAAGTACATAATATAGAACATGGGAAGGGTCCCATTTCTCAATGCTTGTTGAAAGAGTTAACCTTCTCCATACCTCATCAATTTCAGAGGATGGGTTGTGGTGAAAGGTAATTACATACCTTTCACCAAGAAAGATATCAAGCTCTTCCTTTGTGATGGTTTGTTGATTTAATGCCTGCGTGACAAAAAAAGTATAGTTTTCATAATAGTCTAGCTTTGGTCTTTGCAATTGATGAATACAATCCTCAATGGCAAGTGGATGGAAAGAAAGAGGGGTCCTTAGAAATTCGATTTCTTCATTTGTTGGTTCATGAAAATCAATCCAATACCATTGATAATCTCCGTTGACCAGTTGAGAGATGTCAATGTCTCTAACAATTTCATAGCTATTGGTTACTGCAATGGTTCTAATCATACAATCTCCTTATTGATAACATACTACCTACAATATAAAGGATAGGGTTTCAAAAAACAGCATTAATCAATAAAGTTTATCTTTTTTATTTATTAAGACACTTTCTCGAACCCATCTTTGACGGCTTCTCCTCTTCTGCAACCCTTGATACAGACTTTGCAGGCCAAGAAAAAATACTGTAATGATTCCACTAAATACAATAAAAACAGTGAAATATTCGAAAGGATTATATGACTTGAAATGATCCCAATGGATCGTCCCTTTTAAATCATGGGTAAAGAGGTTCATACTGAATATGCCACAAACAACCGTATATAAGGTTAAGACTAATAATAATAAGCTGTCTCTTTTTGTAATGATATTTTCTTCATATTTAAAAAGGCTAAAAAGAGTTTCTTTTGTATTGGTGTATAAATGATCTATTTGAAAACTATTTCTTAATTGCTTAAAGAGTTCGTGACCTAGGGTTTGTGCAGGGAAAATATTGAAATAGTAATTAGAAGTAAAAGAGTTGATTATATAATTGAGCCGCTCAAATTCGTTGGTTGCCTCATCAATATTTATTTCCGAATACGTTTTAGCTATTTTTAAAAAGACCAATTGATGAAATAGATTGATGATCACTGAATAATAGTAAGGTCCATAATATTGGCTAATCAGCTGATTGTTCTCAATTTGCTTGTCATTTGAAAAAATTGAAAAGCTTAATTCATCAAAAGTCATAGGAACTCTAACTTCTTCCTCCTGATAAGAAACAAACGAATGAACGTACATTTTATTAGGCGTCAGCAGCGAAACTGCTTCTTTACACAAAAATTTCTGTAAGGGTGGAACTAAAGTAGAAAACACGAAATCTCCTACAGTTGAGTACGTTTTTTCGTTAAATGAAATTTCAGTTGTTTGCTTAACCGTAGGAGTGGAATCAAGAAATCGAAAATAATTAGCAAACTCAAGTACTTGAGAAAATGGTAAATGGTTTATTTCAGCCCGTATCGTTATAAAACCAAGTTCATAGGGACAAATAAAAACATCAACCGAGTGAATCTGAAAAGGGATTGGTGCATTCAAAACGTTCATAGAAGCATGAAGGTTGAGATTTTTAGAGTACCTGTGAAGCCCTTTTGGTTGAGTATCTTTTGGGAATAGAATCGTATTCGTTATAGGAAGGAAAAAAGCTTCCAATTCATTATGGTTAACATTGTATCTGCCATAATAGGCCGTTTCTTTTTTAGTATCATTCAATTGAAACGGAGTAAAATTATTGGTTTGTAAATAGTCTGAGAAGTGTTGACTACTACTGGCCTTCCATGAAATGGGGAAGATGAATTGAAAAAGGGCTGTAGAAACTTGTTTTTCTTTCAAATCGGTGTGCTGCATGGAAATTGATCCTTTCAAATTAAAGTTTCCTAAAAACAAGTTACCCAAAAAGAAAGAAACTTAACCAGTAAACAGATATACAAAAAGGCATTCCATTTATGGAATGCCTCGAGATTATGCCAATGGTGCTGTCTCTTTATTACGCATGGATTGTGGAATGTAAACACAGAATGGCTCACTTTCCATATAATCACCTGTTACAGCATAGGTTCTAGAGCGAGATCCGCCGCAAATCTTATTATACTCACAAACTCCACACTTACCTTTATAATTATCAGGTTGGCGCAATTCTTTAAATACTTTTGATTCTCGATAGATTTCAGCCAGTGGTGTTTCGCGAATATTTCCACCTACAATAGGAAGGAGTCCACTAGGCATGACATCTCCAATGTGAGAAACAAACGCAAAGCCATTTCCATCATTCACACCCTTCGGCGCACGCTTTAATCCATCATGCATAGAGGCAAAATCTGTAGTAATAGAATCTTCGTAATGGATTTCACCTTTATCAATTAATTGATCACGGGTTTTTTGCTGCAAGACGACTCTGCGATAGTGCTGTGCTGCTGTAGTTTTGATATCATATGGTGCTGTTTTGCTTAGTTCATACAGCCAACGAAAAACTTTTTCATGCTCAGCTGGAGAAATACAAGCGTCCATTTGGCCTCTTCCAGTTGGTACTAGAAGGAATATGTACCACATAACCGCTCCAAGCTCAGCTACTAATTTAGACATTTGTTCTAGTGAATCGTAATTGTAGCGGGATATAACAGTATTTATTTGTAAAGGCATTTCTAATTCGTTTAAATATTTAATTTTTTCTACAGTTAAATCGAATGAACCAGGAGTTCCACGGAAATGATCATGTATTTCTGGCGTTGGTCCGTCTAGACTAAAGCCCCACCGTGATAGCCCGACTTCCTTGGCACGCTCCATTTTCTCCTTGGTTACATTAGCAGTTGCACTAGGTGTCATAGACACACGCATACCTTTTTTGACTGCATAATCAGCAAGTTCGAATAAATCCTCTCGCATCATGCAATCTCCACCAGTAAAGACGAGCATTGGATTATCCATTTCATAAATTTGATCAATTAAATGGATTCCTTCGTCGTGTGACAACTCCCTTGGGTCTGCCGTAAGCTGCGCATCGGCCCGACAATGAACACACTTAAGCTGACAAGCTCTTGTCACTTCCCAAATAACAATAAAAGGGTTTTTGTCATAATCAATACCATTCTGCATTCCATGTCCATGAGGGTGCCCCATGCCATGAGGATGTCCTTTTCCAATTCCTTGCATCTTCATCACCAAGATTCATAATTATTTTATAAAACATAAAAAGTGTTTCTATAGGTTTATTATAGTTTTGATATCTCACCGTGGATGAAAGGTTTGTTACAATATTTCTACATTACGTTTTTGTTTTTTTATGGCTTTGTTAAACTTGCCTGTTGATTTCCGCTCCAGTCGCTTCGCTTTCCGTGGGTGTTTCGGCGAGCCTCCTCGGCGCTAGCGCCTGCGGGGTCTCCCCTGAACCATACTCCCACAGGAGTCTTCGCGCCTTCCGCTCCAATCAACAGGGTTCTTTAACACAGCCTTTTTTATAAAAAATAATAATTTTTCCAGTTGGTGAATTTCCTTCCATGTAAACCATATCTTTGGGATTTAATCCAATCTCATTCTCCTTTATGATAGAGAGGGCAAAACAACTTAAGGGAGAGCAGCCATCCATGAAAAAACATCTACTGACAGTAGTCACAACTGCCGGCATCTTGTTAACTTCTTTTGGTGGGAATGCAAGTGCACATGAAAATATTTATACCGTACAATCGGGTGATACCCTCTGGAAAATCTCGCAAAGTAATCAAGTATCGATTGCTGATTTAAAAGCTTGGAATCAACTTACTAGTGATACAATCTATGTAAATCAAAAACTCTCATTATTGGCACCGCATAGCCATGAAACAGCCACAACCACCTATACAGTCCAAAAAGGTGACTCTCTTTGGGGCATAAGTACCCGCTTTCAACTATCAATCGCTCAACTAAAATCTATTAATAACTTAACTTCAGATACTATCTATATCGGACAAGTATTAAAGGTTTCCCTGACACCAATATCAGAACCACAACCAGAAACTACTGTGTCTAAAGCTGATTTGGTTATTTCTGAAGCAAAAAAATATATTGGTACACCGTATTTATGGGGCGGCATGACGCCGGCAGGTTTCGACTGCAGTGGGTATACTAGTTATGTGTTTAATAAAGTCGGGATAACCATTCCAAGAACAGCGGCAACACAATGGTCTGGTTTAAAAGTGATTAGTACCCCAATGCCTGGAGATCTTGTATTTTTTGAGACATATGCACCTGGTCCCACACATGTGGGAATTTATCTAGGGGATAATAAGTTTATCCAAGCGGGGTCTTCTGGGGTTTCCATCGCTGATATGACAAATTCATACTGGAAACCTAGATATCTTGGTGCTAGAACCGCATTTTAATAGAATATGGAAAAAAGTCTTTTATCAATTGATAAAAGGCTTTTTTTTACATGAAATTTCTGAATAGTAATACTTTAAGAAAAGTGAATTTAGCTTTATACTTATGAAGAATATTTTTTGACGGATGTCACTCTTTTGGGGGTTTTGATGTTTAATTTAACTCTATATCATGAGGTTTTTTATCAGTCTAGAATTCCACAAGTAATTGCTTCAATAGATTTATCAAAAATACAATACAATCCGGCTTTTTGTGACTTTTTAGGTTACACGATGGATGAAATCTCAGAACTTACAATTGAATCCTTCTCACATCCAGAGGATATGCCAAAGGATGCTCAATTATTTGGAGGAATTTTAAGCGGCATTAGAGATGAGTATCAGCTTGAAAAAAGATTTATTCATAAGTTAGGAGATATTAAAACAGGTATTTTAAATGTATCAAGAGTTCGAGAACAATCTACTGGTGAGGAATTTCTATTAGGTCAAGTACTGGATATTACAGAGAAAAAACAAATGGAGATGGCACTTAGACATCGTGAGAAGAAATATCGTCTTCTTGCAGAGCACTCTTCAGATATGATTATGTTACACAAAGTAGATTTTACGTATCTCTACGTATCTCCATCAGTAAAAACGGTTTTAGGCTACGAACCTTTCGAATTAATTGGTAAAAGTCCTAGTCAATTTATCCATCCAGATGATCGTGATGAAATGAGGAGGCAGTACCGTCTTTCAGCCAATCAAGATTCGCAATTAATTACATATCGATGCAGGAAAAAGGATGGTTCCTATATTTGGATTGAATCAACTACTAAAACCTTATCTGATAACGTGAGTGGTGAACCGAAAGAAATCGTTTCCGTTTCTCGAGATATCCAGCAACGAATGGAAACAAACGAAATGTTACGAAAATCTGAAAAGTTGGCAGTTGTTGGGCAAATGGCTGCTGCAGTAGCTCATGAAATTCGTAATCCTTTAACACCAATCAAAGGTTTTATGCAACTGTTACATTCTGAAAATGAAATCAACCCGATATACCTAAAGGTAATCCTGGATGAATTAAAACGGGTGGAGAGTATAATTTCAGAGTTTTTAACAATGGCCAAGCCCCATACAGAAAAAACGACCTTTGTTCAAATTAATGATGTTGTGAAACAAATAGTGCAACTTTTACAGACAGAAGCACTTATGATGAATAAAGAACTAAATTTCTTTTCCAGTGAATTCATTCCTGCAATAGAAGGAGATCCGAATTCACTCAAGCAGGTATTCATGAATGTCATTCAAAATGCCCTCGATGCAATAAATGAACAGGGACGAATTGAAGTAAATATTTCAAAAGACAAAACAGGAGTTATTGTGCAAATAGTTGATAACGGGTGTGGAATTCCACAGGAAAGACTATCTAAGCTTGGGGAGCCTTTCTATTCTACTAAAGAAAAAGGCACAGGTCTTGGATTAATGACAAGCTATCGTATTATAGAAAGCCACAATGGAAAAATCAATATTGAAAGTATTGATGGTGAAGGTACCACAGTAACGATTTGGTTACCTTACTCAATTAATTAAATAAATCAAAATGAACGGAGTAATCAATGGCAAAAAAAATTAGTAGTATTAGTATTGTTCTATTGATTATCATGGGTGGATTCATCTGGAAGGAAGAATTGCTTCTATTAGTCAAACAGGGAGGATCGCTATCTGTTTTTATAAGTATGCTTCTTGTAGTTATTTGTGTGTTCTTTCCGGTCATTCCTTATCCGATTTTAGCAGGGGGAATTGGAGCTGTCTTTGGAGCTCCAATGGGTACAGTGATATCCTTATCAGGAGCAATGGTTGGTACTTTGGTTCTTTTTTACTTGAGCAGATATGGTTTTAGGGATGTCGCACAAAAAAAGCTCGAAAAGTACCAAAAAGTAAAAGAATACGAGGAATTCCTGTTGAGAAATTCCTTTCTAGCGATTTTAACCAGCCGATTAATTCCTATTATTCCTGCACCTGTTATTACAATTATTTGCGGACTAAGTCAGGTCCATTGGCTTCCATTTTTTATTGCGTCAGCCATTGGAAAACTTCCTAACACTCTTATTTTATCCTTTGCAGGAGCTACATTTAGTAGTAATAAGCTTTTTTCATTTGGTTTATATGGTATTTACTTACTTTTTATTTTATTGGTTAACTTTTTATACGTTTATCGTAAATCAGCGAAAAAATCTATTGATTAGATAACTTTTTGGATGGTTAGATCAGTTTGCTTTTCAACAATGATGACTTCTTTAAAAAAGCTTTTTAAGATAAGCCATTTTGCAGGGTATGTATAAATAAAATCCTCCATTGCATGTAACGAATAATGAATGAAACAATCAAAGCTGTGTTGATGCTTTTTGAGATCATATAAAAGTGCATGTGGTACCGTATAATACTCATTCAATTGGTAAGGATTGAGTTTTGTATTTTGAATATTATGGTTTGCCATAAAATTTATAATTGACTGTTCCTGGAGGTCAATACTTTCTTCTTTTGATAGTCCATTGATACAAATTCGATTATTAACAAAATAAATTCCCTTCATTCATTTCCACCTCTCCGTATACTGTACTTGGTAATGTTATTGACAGCTTGGGTGAGAAGTATACTTGTTTCACAAATACATGAGTAGAAAGGTGACGATAACATAACAAAGGGCGGCTTTTTCATTTTAGGCGGCCTTATTTTTTATTTCTAAACAAAAAAATAGCCATGGCAATATAAACTGAGAACAGTAGTAGCAAGAAAAGCGGAAGCGAGAGTATAGTTTCGGTCATTTTCTCACGTCCTCAACGTTTATTTTAGGTCATGATACGACGGGTGAAAAAAGTATAGTAAGATGGCAATAACCGGGATGGAACACAACATGGCAGCCAACGGCTTTTTATGGTGTATACGCAAAATAATAAACATGATGGTATTAAAAACAGTTGACCAAATAGGGCCCCAATCATTTTCATAAAGGAATAAGCCTCTTTTGTAAAATAAGAGTTCTATTATTGAAAAATATGCAATCCAAACCGCAATATAGAGAACCCCTTTTCTCCCTTTTGGAAAGTACTGCAGATAAATCATAATTACCACAGGAATAACGAAAAAAGAAAAGACTAATTCAATGATTGTATGATTCAACCATTCGACAGTTACCGCCTTGTATGCCCAAAGAGTATGGTTGAAAAAAATAAAGTTATAAGCCAAGTTACATATGATAAAATACTGAATAGTTGGATAAAACTCTTTCCAGCGCTTCCAGTCTACGAAGATTTTAGCAAAAATAATATAAACTACGATTACAATAGCAATATACACAGGCAAAATCCTTTTTTAGTATTTATGTTAACCAAAAAATTAAAAATGTATGTATACCTTTTTTTATAGGAGAGAGAAAATGTTTAGTGCAATATTTCATGGCTTCATTTTGGCATTTGGACTCATTCTGCCATTAGGGGTTCAAAATGTGTTTGTTTTTAATCAGGGGGCTTTGCAGCCAAGGTGGGTCTACGTTCTCCCTGTTGTGTTAACTGCTTCCCTTTGTGATACACTGTTGATTTCATTAGCTGTCTTTGGGGTTTCAGCCGTTGTCTTTGGGGTAGCATGGATTAAGGTTACGCTCCTTCTCATTGGCATTCTTTTTTTAATTTACATGGGGTTTACCACTTGGAAAAGCAAAGCTCATACAGAAGAAACATCGAATCAAAGTTTTTCGCCACGTAAGCAGTTTGTATTTGCGGCTTCAGTTTCACTTTTAAATCCTCATGCTATTATGGATACGATCGGAGTGATTGGGACCAGCTCCTTGTCCTATTCAGGTCCAGCAAAGCTGGCCTTCATGTTGTCCTGTATTTTTGTATCGTGGATGTGGTTTTTTGGACTCTCACTTGCAGGAAGAATGGTAGGAAAGCTTGACCAGTCTGGAAGATTTATTCTTATCTTAAATAAACTATCAGCCTTAATTATGTGGGGAACAGCCATTTACCTTATCTTTTCATTAAACTATTAATAATAAAAAAAATTACCCGGCACAAATGCCGGGCATTTCCATCTATATATTAAGGGGGGCGGAGGTTAAAGGTTCTTCCGTGAACCTATTTATATCTTAGTAAATAAATATGAACAAACTATGAAGGAAAGATTAATAGTTTAAGAAAGGTGAAAAGGATGAAGGATTATCATTGTTGTGCCACATGTAAGCACTTTAAAATAGAAAAGAAGAGCAGTAATATAGCCTATTTGTGCAGCCGCTTAGGTTACCAAACCAAAACCAATTATAAATTTAACTGCTGGGATCCAAAAGAACAAATTAAGAATTTAATGGCGGGCAGAAATAAAAAATAATAGTATGAAAGGTAATCTATTTAATATGACAGATGTCCATTGATTCCATTCATTTAACGTGTTATTTTCTTAAATATCCCATTTCCAACTTGGGAGGATTTGAAGGGAGAGATGAATCGTGGCAACAACACATACGTTTTCCAAACAGGAGGAAATAGCTAACTCGATTACACATGGCATTGGGGCATTACTAAGCATTTCCGCCTTAGTCATTTTAATTGTTTTTGCTTCACTATATGGAACTGCCTGGCATATTGTCAGTTTTATGATTTTTGGAGTAACGATGCTCCTCCTATATATGTCTTCAACCTTGCTACATAGCTTACCAGAGGGAAAAGCGAAGGATGTATTTGAAATATTTGACCATTCCTCCATTTACTTTTTTATCGCCGGAACATATACTCCTTTTTTACTAATAGTAATCAAAGGGGCAATGGGGTGGACACTATTTGGGGTAGTATGGGGACTTGCTATTGCTGGAACAATTTTTAAATGTTTTTTTGTTAAAAAGTATCTGTTTACATCGACCTTTCTTTATGTGGTTATGGGTTGGTTAATTGTTTTTGCATGGAAATCACTTGCTGCTAATTTGTCCCCACAGGGCATGACGTACTTAATAATAGGCGGCGCGCTGTATACGCTAGGAGCCATTTTTTATGTTTGGCGAGGATTTAAATATCATCATGCCGTTTGGCATTTGTTTGTAATGGCAGGAAGTACTGCACACTTTTTCTGTGTGTTACTCTATGTTTTACCAATAAAATAAAAAACAGCATCCAAGAGGGTGCTGTTTTATTTTGGAATATAATTGTATAGCCTATCCTATTATACATGTTTCATTTTTCTAAAATGCATGGATTCCTTTGAAAACCATAAGCTCATTAAAAAACTGGCGACCCCCGTAATAATTAATACGGTTCCAATGATTTTCATGCTTTCAGCTGATATTTCTTCCCCAAAAATTAATCCTAGTATGATGGAGGATAAAATGGAGCCTAAGTACCTGCAGGTTTGAAACAGACCTGAAGCTGTACCGACAATTTCTTTAGGACTCTCTTTGACCATTGCCACTTGAAGAACCACATTTCCAATTCCATAGCTTAAGCCCATAATCGATAAAATGATGCCAATCCCCCAGTAAGAAGAGCCAACAAAAAACATGGTAAAGCTTAATCCTCCAACAATCGAGAGAAAGGCTCCAATAACAATTGGCTGGTATACTCCTTTTCTGTCAATCCATTTGCCGGTTACAGATGAGATTACAATGCTAATGCCTGACATAAATAGCATTAACAATCCACTCTTTTCAACACTTAAGCCTAGCACCTCTTGAAAGTAGCTGGGGAGTCCAAAGAATAAACAATAAAAAAAGATATTTAATAGAATGAACTGAATATATACCATAGAAAGCTTTGGGTGTGATTTGAAAATTCGAATGTCGATAAATGGTTCCTTTACATTTAATTCTCTCCAGAAAAAAAGACAAAAGAAAATAACACCTGCTATCCCTGAAAAATAATGAATTTTGGTTTCAAAAGATAACAAAAACCATAAAAAGAACACCATACCTGCTGCAAAGAAAATCATACCCTTGAAATCCATATGAGAAAATAACTTTTTTAAATGTTCCTTATCCTTTTTAACATCCTTAGGAAACATATACCAGCCGAGCAGAAAACTTATGATAATAAACGGGAAGTTTACCCAAAAAATGGCTGGCCAGCCTCCCCACACAATTAAGAAACCTCCAATTGTTGGACCAAGAGCTACCATCGCTGAAGCAAAAATAGAAAGAACAGCTAGTGCGGATGCTTGTTTTTCTTTAATATTATCTCTTATCAATGCCATTCCGGAGGGATAGATGGCGCTACTGCCAATGGATTGAACAAGTCTCATACCGAGCAATAAGAGAAAGGATGTTGATAATGGTGCTCCAATAGCCGAGAGTGCAACGAGCACTAATCCTATTAAAAAGGTCTTTTTCCTTCCAAATAAATCACCTATTTTTCCTGTAACAGGTTGAGCAACAGCACTTGCTAAATAGAAGCTAGATATTAGCCAGGATACAGTTGCAAAGGAAAGTTGGAAATCCTTTTGAATACTATGTAAGGCTAGCGCAATCATGGAAGAATTAAGGGGATTTAACATCGTTCCAGATGCAACCGCTGATAAAAATAGCGTACGATTTTTTTTCATGACTTCATCCTTCGCTGAATTCAAATTATTCCTTTCCTTAATATACCAAAATAGAGTTAAAATAGTGATAAAATATAAAAATAATGAAGAAAAAAGGAGGCAACTATGGAAAAAAATCAAACACTGCTAGAGTTAGCTGGCATGAAACTAAAAGAGGATGGATTTCACAGGCCTTATTTTGAGCTAGAAGAAAAGGATGGGGTAGTTATACTAGCAAAGGAAGGAGATTCATTCCTATTAATTGAGCAATATAGAAAACCGGTAGGAACGATTGTACAGCAATTGCCGGGTGGTGGTGTGAAAAAGGGGGAGGAGCTGGAGCAGGCAGCAAGACGTGAATTTTTAGAAGAAACGGGTTACCAATGTGGTACCGTCCATTATCTTGGATTTCTACAACCTGCATCCTGGAGAACAAATGAAATTACCCATGCTTTTTTTACAGAGGAAATTGGAACAAAACAGCACCAACAGCTCGAAGAACATGAGAATATAAAGGTGATAAAAGTAAAAATAAAAGATTGTCTTAATAAGGTAAAAGAGAACAAGATGAACGATTCGGAACTTTGCTATGCAATACTACAAGCAATATTAAAAGAATATATTCCAGTTACTTGAATGGAAAAAGTCCTGGGATTAATTCGAAGGAAGAATAATGTACGGCCGCATCATTTCGTAATCTTCATGCTCAAGCATGTGACAATGCCAAACATATCTACCTGTGAAGGGGAAAAACGGAATGATGACTCGGGTGATATGGCTAGGAGGACATTTTACGGTGTCCTTCCAGCTTCGTTCTCCTAAATCAGGAAGCATCGGAGCACCTGTGAATTTAATTTGTTGAGTTCGTTTAAAATGCTTCACGTCAAAAGGCTGGCGGTCAAGGATTTGAAATTGAACTAAATGGATATGAATCGGATGATCATCCCCAGTGGTATTAATAAAATTCCATAACTCAATAGACCCAACCTGTGGATTTTCTGTTATCGGATAATCCCATTTTTTCTTATCTAAGAGAAAAAGAGATCTGCCGTATGAGTCCTTTTCTTCATTCAACTCTAACCATCTAGTTCTTTTTGCCATAGATTCCTGGAGTCTAGAAATGGAACCAATATAGGCAGGGATTACACTTGTGTCAATCATTGACAGAGATTTAGATACACGAAACTGCATAACGGTGCCAGTTGTATTTGGGTCCACTGGATCCCCTGATGGGAAATGTATCGGAGCGTCATTTTTCAATAGAATGGACTGTCCCTCCATATTACTAAAGTCAATGATGATATCCATGCGTTCGGCCGGTGCAATCAGTAATGTTTTTACACCAATTGGTTGTTCTAGAAATCCACTATCTGTTCCAATTTGATAAAACAGTTGATTAGAGTCAAGACTTAGTCGGAAAAAACGGGCATTAGCTGCGTTTAACAGCCGGAACCGATACTTTCTTGGCTCTACTTCTAAATAAGGCCAAGCAGTCCCATTAACAACGATGGTATCTCCAAAGAAAGATGGAATAATAGATGGCTTTATACCTGAAGAATTGTTCTCCGGCTGATAGGGGTAGGATAATGAGCCATCCTCATGAAAAGAACGGTCTTGAAGAAGTAATGGGATTTCAAATTCACCAGAAGGTAGATTTAAAGAACGTTCATGCGTGTCTCGAATTATATAATACCCAGCAAGCCCCGCATAGATATTCAGACGAGTTAATCCAATGGCATGATCATGATACCAAAGGGACCTCGAACTTTGTTGGTTTTCGTATTCATATATTTCTTTTTCAAAAAAGGGACCCTTTACACGAAAATCTTTGGTAAACCACGCATCGGGATAGCCATCACTGGCAGGTTCTGTTCTGCCACCATGAAGATGGACAACTGTTCGAACATCAGGTTTCTCCTTCTCTGCCCCATGAACCGTATGATCAATCGGAAAAAGGTGTTGATCAGGAAGTTTATTCTGCCATTTTACATAAACCTTTTCACCCGCTTCAACTTCAAAAGTTGGTCCCGGATACATCCCTTCATAACCCCACACCCTTGTTTTTGGTAAGTCACTATGTAGAGACTGCATTGCTTCCATCATACTCACTTCATAATACGTATATTTGTCTGTTTTCCATTTAGGTTTTAATACAGGCGGGATAGGAAGCGAATCTTTAAATTTTGTTAGTTTCATAAAACCATCCTTTCAGCTACTGGTTATTAATGATTATGAAAGCTTGAAAGGAAAAATTATTCATTCTAGGAATAGCCTCCTAATTAATATAAATAAGGTAGAAATTTTATGGGTAAAGTGGGGGGCTTCTATGGATGATATTTATCCAATATTCGAAGTGATGGAAAAGAAGGGAAAAAAAGCATTAGCTACAATTATTAGTGTTAAAGGTTCAGCTTATAGAAAAGAAGGGGCAACGATGATTTTTTTTGAAGACGGCTCTTATAACGGAATGTTGAGTGCTGGCTGTTTAGAAACGGATTTAGCCATACGAGCAAAGAAGGTAATGAAGGAACAGGAGGCAGTGATCCTTCAGTATGACCTAAGTGAAGAAAACGATTTTGGATGGGGGCAGGTATCAGGCTGTAATGGGACCATCGATATTCTACTTGAGCCTTTGACTTCACAATTAATAGAGGATTATAGGCTTGTAAAAAGTCTATTGAACAGTCATAAGCCAGTGATTGCCTTAAAACGGCTAGATGAACTTGGAGAGTATGTGTTTATTGAGGAGGAGGGTGCTTCATTCGGAACCTGGAACGGAAAAATACCGGTAATTGAGTTTACCTCAAAAAGTGGCGTTATGACAGAGAAATCTATTTTTCAGCATACGTATCAACCTAAGCCACGTTTAATTGTGTTAGGAGCTGGACCTGATGCTATTCCACTTGTCACAATGGCAGCGGAAACAGGTTTTTCTGTGATTGTTTGTGACTGGCGAAGCGAGCTCTGTCAGAAGAATAACTTTCCTACTGCAGAACATGTTCTGGTTGGTTTTCCTAGTGAATTAGTAAATCAGTTATCTTTTTCTTCTTATGATTTTGTGGTTATTATGTCTCATCATTTTCAAAGAGATCAGGAATTTCTCCTCCATTTACTTCATGAAAATGTTAGATACTTAGGAATTTTAGGGCCAAGAGAAAGAACAAAGCGGTTGCTTAACGGTGAAGATATCCCTACATGGATTTATTCGCCGATTGGAGCCCCCATTAGAGCAGTAGGGCCTGAAGAAATAGCAGTAAGCATTGTTGCAGAAATGATCGAGGTTTGGAGAAAACCAAGACATGAACGAGTGGAACTGTTATGGACCATACCCGAATAGTAGGGATTTATCTTGCAGCTGGTAGGAGCAGTAGAATGGGCTGTTCTAAACTGAATTTACCACTTGGAAATAGGTTTGTAGGGAGCATGGCGTTTCAGGAGGCCTTGGATTCCAATCTAGGAGTGGTCATCGCTGTCACGCGAAAGGAAGATTCGCTTCATTGGTTAGCTCCTTTTTCTGAAAGGAAGGGTTGGAGGTTAGTAGAATGTGATCATGCAGACCGAGGATTAAGTGCTTCGTTGAAAGCGGGAGTGAGTGCTGCTTCACAGTTGGGGGCTTCTGGGGTGGTGGTGCTTTTAGCAGATCAGCCTAATATCAATTATTGGATGATTAATCGGTTAATAGAGGAATACTTGGTTGTCCCAGACTATACCTATATTTCGTACACTCACACTGGGGTTTCGAAACCACCCATTCTAATTACTAAGCACATTTTTTCGCTTATCGAAGATTTAGAAGGTGATCAAGGAGCGCGGGAAATCATTCGAGGAAGCAAGAGTGAAAGTGGGAAACAAATAATACTTGAAAGTAATGAGTGCTTTTTTGATGTGGATACCATGGAAGATTATCAGTTTGTAAAGAAAATGTGGCAAAACAGAAGGTGATGGGAGGGGTGACGTTGGAGATTCTTGGGAAGAGTGTGATCCGCAAAGAGGCGAGGGATAAGGTAACAGGTCGGGCAAAATATACGAATGACTATCAAACCTTTCCAATGCTTTCTGCAAAAATGGTCATAAGTCCATATGGTCATGCAAAAATTGTAAACATAGATACAACCGATGCATGGAAGATACCTGGTGTTAGAGCAATTCTTGCAGGCCAGCAGTTCCCACTAACAGGAGAAGCCATTCGCGACCGGCCACCAATTGCTGTTGACAAGGTGCGTTATCACGGTGAACCAGTTGCACTCGTTGTGGCTGAAACACCGGCACAAGCCAAGAAAGCAGCAGATCTAATTAACGTCCAATATGAACTAATGCCTGTTGTCAATTCACCAACACAAGCAATCCAAAAGGACGCTCCACTGGTTCATGAGCGTTTGGGGGAATATAAAAAAAAGAAAGATGTCTACCCGGTGCCTGACACCAATATTGCCACACATATTAAAATTCGGAAAGGCAATATGGAAAGGGGGTGGAATGAAAGTGAAACAGTGGTGGAAGCGAGTTTCTCCTTCTCTCCTTCTGATCACGCCGCAATGGAGACTAGGTGTGCAACAGCAGAGATTCTCCCAGATGGTAATATAACCATAACTACTTCTTCACAGGCACCTTTCATGGTAAAAAGGCTTATTTCCGACTATTTCGGTGAGGAAATTGGGAAGATAATAGTCCATACCCCGCTTGTTGGAGGAGCATATGGTGGGAAGGCTTCCGTCCAACTCGAGGTGCTGGCCTACTTGGCATCTAAGGCAGTTGGCGGAAAAGCCGTGAAAATACTTAATACAAGAGAAGAAGATATACTCACCTCTCCGTGCCATATCGGTTTAGATGCAACGGTTAAATTGGGGGCCGATCGAACAGGGAAAATCAGGGCTGCTGAAATTCGATATTTATGGGACGGAGGAGCGTATTCCGATAAGGCAACCGATTTAACGAGGGCAGGAGCGGCCGATTGTACTGGACCGTATCATATGGAGAATGTTTGGTGCGATTCCTATTGCATGTATACCAATCATCCCTATGCAGCACCATTTAGGGGGTTTAGTCATTCTGAACTTTCTTTTGCGATTGAAAGAACAATGGATTTGCTTGCACAGAAATTAAATATAGACCCCCTTGAATTAAGAAGGATGAACGCGATTTTGCCTGGACATACCACACCAACAAGAGTCAGATTGAATAAGAGTAATGTAGGCAACCTGCCTAAATGTATTGATAGAGTAAGAGAGTTAATCAAATGGGATGAAGGGCCAATTAAAGAGCTGAATGCCAGATTTATTCGTGTTAAGGGAGTCAGTTGTAGTTGGAAAACCTCAACAATTGATCCCAATGCACCTTCAGGAGTTATTCTCACTTTTAATCCCGATGGTAGTATCAATTTAATGTCTGGAGTGATTGAAATTGGTACAGGAACAAAAACAGTCCTCGCTCAAATTCTTGCAGAGCGGCTGAAAATGGATGTGAACAAGATTCATGTTCGAATGGAAGTAGATACCCAGACAACGCCTGAACACTGGAAGACGGTCGCAAGTAGGGGAACGTTTATGGCGGGTAGAGCCCTTTTAGAAGCAGCTGATGATGTTATTAGACAGCTAAAAGATATCGCTTCTACCGTTTTAAGGGCCCCAAAGGAAGACTTAGAAGTAGGGAACAGTCGTGTATATTTGCGTGACGACCCAGCTATTGGTCTTGATTTTAAGGATATAGGATATGGCTATGAATATCCAAATGGGAATTCTATTGGCGGGCAAATTATCGGCAAGGGGAACTTTATTTTACGACACCTTACACATCTAGACCGCGAAACAGGTGCAGGAAAACCAGGTCCAGAGTGGACGGTTGCAGCCTACGGTGTGGAGGTTGAGTTTGATAGGCGTGATTTTACGTATCGATTAATTAAAGCTGCGACTGTAGTTGATATTGGTAAAGTGTTAAATGAAAAAGCAGCCCTTGGACAGGTCATGGGAGCGATGAGTATGGGTCTTGCCTTTGCGGGTCGAGAAACTTTTTACTTTGATGACCTGGGCAGAGTATTGAATCCACAGCTAAGGACGTATCGACCATTAAGGTATGGTGAAAATCCAGAGTATTTGGTGGGATTTGTTGAAACACCTCAGCTAGACGGACCCTACGGAGCAAGGGGTGTAGGAGAACATGGACTCATGGGGATGCCGGGAGCGCTTGGGAATGCTTTATCAACAGCAGCTGGTGTATCCCTACATCATCTACCGTTACTACCAGAATTAATTTGGAAAGCAAAGGAGGCGGCCAAGTAAATGCTTCCTTTTGATTTCGAATTTTATCAACCAGAAACATTAGAAGAAGCTGTCCATCTATACCAAAACTTAGATCAGCAGGGTAAACAGCCAATGTTTTACTCTGGAGGAACAGAATTGATTACCCTCGGTCGCATTGATATGGCGTATACAGAAGCTGTTATTAATATAAAGGGTATTTCCGAATGTAATGTCATGCAGGTAAATGGAGATCATTTGTTGCTTGGAAGCACGCTATCTTTAACAAAAATAGAAGAAGCTAATCTTTTTCCCCTGCTGACAAAAACAGCTAGTGAGGTAGCTGACCATACAGCGAGAGGAAAGATTACGTTAGGTGGTAATATTTGTGCAAGAATTTTTTATAGAGAAGCGGTTCTTCCATTCTTACTTGCAGACAGTCAATTATTCATCACAGGACCGGAAGGAAAAAAAGTAGTGCCAATAAATGATGTGTTTCAAGGTCAGTTAAAATTAAAGAATGGTGAATTATTAGTTCAATTAGTAACAGAAGACCGTTTTGTAAAAGCACCTTATTTCAGTATGAAACGACGCCAGCAATGGGAAACTGGCTATCCCTTAATCACATTAGCAGCTTTAAAAATAGCCGAAGAAATACGAATTGCAATAAGCGGGTTATGTCCGTTTCCGTTTCGGTCTTCGGAAATGGAGGAAACTCTGAATAACAGAAGCTATTCAGTAGAGGAAAAAGTGGAACGGGCGCTATCCTCACTGCCCAATCCAATTTTGGATGATATCGAGGGTTCTGCAGATTATCGTTTATTTGTATTACGACATTTATTGTTGGATATGCTGGCCACCTTAGAAAGAGGAAATCGTTGAAAGCGGTAATAGGGGAGATGGTAGTTTGAAATCAAACACAATTACCTTACAGGTTAATGGTGAAACCCGAGTAACCACTGTGCGCAATGCTGATACTCTGTTATATACATTAAGGGGGAAATTAGGTCTTACTGGAGCTAAGCCTGGTTGTTTAAATGGAGATTGTGGGGCCTGTACGGTTACTATTGACGGTTGGCCGATGAAATCCTGTTTAATGCTAGCTGTGGAGACTGTTGGGAAAAAGGTGACAACTATAGAAGGGCTTCAGGGGACACCCATTCAACAAACTTTTATAGACAACTTTGCTTTTCAATGCGGATATTGCACTCCAGGATTCATCATGAACTGTCATGCATTAATTGAAAATCATCCGAATGCTAATGACTCGACTATTAAAGAGTGGTTGGAGTCGAATATTTGCCGTTGCACGAGCTATTTAGAAATTGAGAAGGCGGTAAAATCAGTACTTTCCAAAAAAAAGGTGCCATAATAGGCACCCTATGATTGACCGACTATTTATTCTTCAGTTGAAAATACGTGTCTAAAACCTTGCGGCCAATTTTTAAATTGGCTCTGTTATCAACCTTTCCTTGATAGGCCCAAGGAACAATCACTGCCATCGCGACTTCAGGATTCGTGCTTGGGGCATAACTTACCAGACTTAGATTCATGACCGGAGGCGGCTCTTTCCCAAATTGATTCCTTAATGGGCCGTCATAAAAGGCTTCTGCCGTTCCTGTTTTCCCTGCTGGAGAGTACTTGACATCGCTGAAAAACTTAGTTGCTGTACCACCAGGCTCCTGCATCACTTTCTTAAATCCTGTTTGTACACGGTTCATCCATTGTTTCTTGGCATCGATGGTATTGAGCACAGTTGGTGTAATTTCCTGTGCGACAGGTCCGAGTTCTTCACCATCCTCTGCAGAATGTCTTATTTGTTTCACTACATGTGGCTGCATTCGGTTTCCTCCATTGGCAATGGTTGAAACATATTGAGCAAGTTGCATTGCTGAGTAGGTATCATATTGACCAATGACAAGGTCAAGTAAATAACCAGGTAGCTTACTCTGCCCTTTAAACCCTGTCTGCTCATTTGGTAAATCTATGCCCGTTCTTGTGCCCAAACCAAATGAGGCGAAAGAATTTCTAATCGTTTCAAATGCTTTCGGATTAGTAAAATTTAATGGTTTTTCATACTCATAATGTCCTTGACCGATACGAATCGCGGTATGAAACATATAAACGTTAGATGATTTTTTCAAGGCGTCTATTTCATTTACTCTTCCCAAATACGCATATGACTTCTTTATAGGGGTGTCTTTGATTTTTAAACCCGTATCATCAAATACTGTTCCAGGAGAAATTGCTCCAGTTTTAAATCCAGTAAGAATGGTTGCGCCTTTAACAGCGGAACCAACATTATATGTAGTAGTGAAAGTGCCTAGTGCATCATCTATCATTTCCACTTTTCCAGTGTCGGGATCTTTTACAATCTTTTTACCAGACATCGCTAATACTTCACCAGTATGCGGGTCCATTAAAACCACGTAAGCCCGATCTGTTAGTGCAGTCCCCGGTGATCGCTTTGCTGCCCAAAGCTCATCTTCAATTATTTTATCTACTGCCATTTGCAGGTCCATATCTATTGTAAGGACAAGGTCGTTTCCTTTTTTTCCGTCAGTCACAGGCTGTGTCTCAATGACGCTTCCTGTCTTATCGGTAATGTTTTTTACTTTGGATTTATAACCGTGTAGAACATCTTCATATTGCATTTCGAGCTGGCTCTTACCGACGCGGTCGTTACGACTGTATCCTCTTGCCAAAAAATAATCTAATTGTTCTGCAGGCAAACCCTCATCAGATTTTGTTACTTTTCCTAATACTGATCTCAATGTATCTTTAAATGCGTAAGCACGGTCCCAATCTGTCGTTGTTTCTACCCCTGGAAGAGATTGAAGATTTTCACTTACAACTGCAAATTCCTTATCGGTCACGTTTTCATTTTTTACAATCTGTGGTGTGAATTTATATCCGCTAATAAATTCTCGGTAAATGGCCATGACCTCGAGATCATTCGCTGTTAAAGTCTGTAATTCAGCATCGGTTACTCGATCTACTTTTAATTTGTAGAGTTCTTTATCTGTTATTTTTTTGGTTGCTAATAAGGCTTTTTCTTCTTGTGTAATTTTCTTATCTGCAAGCTTCGGATGTTTCATGATCCAGAAATCTTTTTTTTCCCTTAGAGTGACTTTATCGGTATTTTTGTCAATCAATTGTGCTAGTTTTTCAGCAGTCCCAATCATTTCCTTTTGGGTAAACCCCTCATTTGTGAAGGTAATGGCACTTTTAGGGATATTGTCAACAACCACTTTAAAATCTCTATCAAACATTTTCCCTCTAGGGACAGGATTGCTTACTGTAATATCTTCTTTTCTTTCTAAGTCGCGTTTAAAGTTTTCACCATAAACAATTTGAACAAAGCCTAGGCGTAATATAAGAATAGAAAATAATAAAAAAACACTAAAAAAAAGGATATTTAATCGAAAGGGGAAATGGGATTTTTTCTTATTGGGTTTCTCCAAAATGTAACACATCCTTTTACACTCTAGCTTGTGGTCAGTATTTATTATGCCTTATCACTAAAGAAGGAACAACAAGAAATGGAAAATAAATGCTAAAAATAACAAATACTATAAAAAATACCCTTTATTAACATATCGGTAAGAATCATATTTTTATCTTTAATAGGTAAAAAATATGCCTGATTTGGTCGAGGATTTTAAATTTATTGTCAATGAAACTGTTTTTTAATTTTTTCCCTAATTTGAATTTTTAATTTATAATTAAGTTTGATGTTGTTGCAACATCAGCAAACATTATTGACATAGAAAGTACAATGAGGAGGTCTACATAATGGAACAAAAAGTAATGGATCCAACAGTAGAAAAAGCGTTGGAGCAGTTCAAAGCGTTAGATGAAAAGATTACTCATTTTTCAAGTATTATTGGTTTGGCAGATTGGGATCAAAAGGTGATGGCTCCGAAAAAGGGAAGAAATGTGTTTGCTAAAGCAACAGGAACCCTTAGAACGGAAGTGTTTAAGCTTTCGGTATCACAAGAAATGGGTAAACTGTTAGATACATTGTCGTCTAATGAAAACACTGAGGGATTAGACGAAATGACAAAAGCGAAAGTACGAGAATACAAAGAGTATTATCAAAAATCCAAAAGTATTCCGGCTGACCTTTTTCAGGAATATAGCATACTTACTGCTCAAGCGAATGATGCCTGGGAAGAAGCAAGGGAAAACAATGATTTTGCCCGTTACCTTCCTTCCTTAGAGAAAATAGTAGAATATAAGCGAAAGTTTGCTGAAATTTATGGCTATGAGGAGCATCCATACGATGCATTGTTGGATGAGTTTGAGCCGGGATTAACGGTGGAAAAACTAGATCCATTATTTGCTAAGCTAAGAGAATCTAGTGTAAAGCTATTGGAACGCATTAAGAAAAATGGAAAGCCAACCAATGTAGAAATTTTCGATCAATCTTTTGAAATAGAAAAACAAAAAGAATTTAATCGGTTTATTTTACCGATTATTGGTTTTGATATGAACGCAGGAAGACTGGATGAAACTGTTCATCCATTTGCACAAACCGTTAATACGGGGGATGTACGTTTAACCACCCGTTATTTAGAAAAGAACGTCCGTTCCGCTTTATTTGGGACGATTCACGAGGCAGGTCATGGAATTTATGAACAACATGTTAATCCAGCTTTCGAAGAGTCGGTCCTTCAAAGCGGCGCATCCTTTGGTATTCATGAATCACAATCTCGATTCTTAGAAAATATGGTTGGACGCAGTAAGGAATTCTGGAAGTATTTTTATCCAAAGCTTCAGGAGTATTTTCCAAACCAATTGGAAAATGTTTCGGTTGAAGAATTCTATCGTGCAGTTAATACAGTGCAGCCATCATTTATCCGTGTGGAAGCAGATGAATTAACCTATAATCTACACATCATGCTTCGTTATGAAATCGAAAAAGCCTTAATTGGCGGTGAGATTGAAGTGAAAGATCTTCCGGCCATTTGGAACCAAAAAATGCAGGATTACCTTGGTGTTACACCTAATACGGATACAGAGGGCGTTCTTCAAGATGTCCATTGGTCCTTTGGTGGAATTGGTTACTTCCCGTCCTATTCATTAGGTAATCTCTATGCTGCCCAAATCCTTCGTACCATTCAAAACGAATTACCGGAGTTCAATAACCATATTGAAAACGGACGGTTTGATTTAATTCAGGAATGGTTAAAGGAAAAGATTCATCAGTACGGTAAGCTTTATACGCCAAATGAGTTAATTGTAAGAGTAACAGGTGAAGAATTAAACGCAGATTATCTTGTGGAATATTTAGAGAAGAAATATACGGAAGTATACGAACTATAGAGGATGAAATGTTGATGCAGGAAACTCTAAGCTTTAAAAAGAAAATCACTACAAAAGACGAACTTCGAAATCTGATGGGGACTCCTAGTGAAAGAGCACAAAAAAAGGTGATCAACCATTTAGATATTCATTGTAAAAATTTTATTAGCTTGTCGCCATTTTTGGTTATGTCCACTGCTAATAAAAGTGGCCATTGTGATGTTTCACCGCGAGGAGACCAGCCTGGGTTTGTTTTGGTGTTAAATGATAATCAACTTATCATACCTGAAAGACCAGGAAACAAACGAGTAGATTCCATGAATAATATTCTTGAAAATCCTTTTGTCGGACTGCAATTTTTGATCCCAGGTCTTGGAGAAACTCTTCGTGTAAATGGAAAAGCATGTATCGTCACAGATGAGGATTTATTAGAGAAAATGGCGGTTAACGGGAAGGCACCTTTAGTGGGAATTGGGGTTGAGGTAGAGGAGTGCTTTATTCACTGCGCAAAAGCTTTAATCCGTTCTGGCCTTTGGAAGCCTGAGAGTTGGTTGGATAAGAAATCTTTACCAAGAGCTGCAAAAATTTTAGCTGATCACACCAATATTAAGGATGTAACCGTGGAGGAAATGGAAGCAAGCCTTCATGAGGGGTATGAGCAAAGACTGTATTAAACTTTGTAGAGGTTATTGACATTTTATTGGAAGTTTGATATATTATTAGTAATAAAATATTTCCTTTTTAAAGGGGAGTAGCTGCTACAATAAAGTCGTCATTTCGAGAAACATGTTTCTCCGGCTTTATTGGCAACATGGACGTTGTTAGCAAGACCTTTACTTTACGGTAAAGGTCTTTTTCTGTGTTTTAGGGCCTTTACTGGTAAGCAGTAAAGGCCTTTTTATTTGGCGTTAGGGAGTATTTTAGAAAAAACATACCATTTAGAGGAGGAATTTTCATGGATGTATCTCTATTACTCGAGTATGGCTGGGTATTGCTTATTCTCATTGCTCTTGAAGGACTTTTAGCAGCAGACAATGCGCTAGTGCTGGCAATTATGGTTAAGCACCTTCCTGAAGAAGAGCGGAAAAAAGCTTTATTTTATGGTTTAGCTGGCGCCTTTGTTTTCCGCTTTGCATCGTTGTTTGTCATTTCTTTTTTGGTCGATGTGTGGCAGCTTCAAGCAATTGGCGCACTTTATTTATTATTTATGGCAGGTAATCATGTTTTCCGAAAGGTCATTAAGGGAAAAGCAGAAGAGACGAAGGCGAAGAATGAGACTAAAAAAGCGGGTAGTTTCTGGAGTACGGTGTTTAAGGTGGAATTAGCTGATATCGCTTTTGCTGTGGACTCCATTCTTGCAGCTGTAGCAATGGCTGTTGTTCTTCCAGATACTCCGCTGCCTAATATTGGTGGATTAGATGGTGGTAAGTTCTTAGTTATTTTTGCAGGTGGTATTATTGGCCTGATCATTATGCGTTTTGCAGCCAATCTTTTTGTGAAGCTTCTTGAAAAAAAGCCTGGTTTAGAAATCGCTGCCTTTACGATCGTTGGCTGGGTAGGGGTAAAATTAGCTGTCTACACACTTTCGCACCCGTCTTTAGCTATATTAAATGAGGAATTTGCTCATTCGACTGAATGGAAAGTAACATTTTATGTTGTATTAGTCGGTATTGCTGTGGCGGGGTTTTTGTTTTCTAATGATAAAGCTGAAGAGACTGTGCATAAAGCCAAGGCGCTATAATGATAACTCGTCATTTGGCGAGTTTTCATTTTACAATGATTATTTGACATACTAATCCTGAGGGAAGAGATATTAATGGAAAGTCTTTAAAATAGAATATCTATATGCTTAATTTCGTTGACGGATGAGGGATACGGTCGCATAGCCAGGTTCTATGCGACCGAATTGGCTGATAGAGAATGGTAACGGTCGCATAGCCAGGCTCTATGAGCCCGAAATGCCTGATGGAGAAGGGATACGGTCGCATAGCCAGGTTCTATGAGCCGGAAATGCCTGGAGGAGAAGGGATACGGTCGCATAGGCAGGTTCTATGAGTCGGAAATGCCTGGAGGAGAAGGGATACGGTCGCATAGCCAGGCTCTATGAACCCGAAATGCCTGATGGAGAAGGGAAACGGTCGCATAGATAAGTTCTATGAACCCGAAATACCTGGTGTAGAAGGGATACGGTCGCATAGCCAGGTTCTATGAACCCGAAATGCCTGATGGAGAAGGGATACGGTCGCATAGACAAGTTCTATGAACCCGAAATGCCTGATGGAGAAGGGAAACGGTCGCATAGACAAGTTCTATGAACCCGAAATGCCTGATGAAGAAGGGAAACGGTCGCATAGATAAGTTCTATGAACCCGAAATGCCTGATGGAGAAGGGAAACGGTCGCATAGCCAGGCTCTATGAACCCGAAATGCCTGATGGAGAAGGGATCCGGTCGCATAGCCAGGTTCTATGAACCCGAAATACCTGATGGAGAAGGGAAACGGTCACGTAGACATATCCTCCGTCAATTTCCATTTAGTCTGATGTTATTTATAGTTCTACAATGGGATAAAAATAGAAAGGATTATCATTATGAGCTTAAAAATAAGACTGGTCATCGCATTTTTCATTAGCGCCATTTCCATATTGGGCTTTAGTTTGATATCATTGTTTATTAGTGACCAAAAGATCAATCAATTCGACCATCAAGTTATCGATTATATTCAAGGCTTGGAAACGATTGGATTAACGCGCACGATGAAGTTTTTTACCACGATTGGATCGGCTCCTGTTGTCATAGGACTGAGCATCTTACTTTTATTATTCCTTTACAAAGTATTGCATCATCGTTTAGAACTAATCTTATTTGTGGCAGCTATCATGGGTTCAGCGATATTAAATGAACTCTTGAAACAATTTTTTAAAAGAACACGACCAGAATTACATCGCTTAATCGAAGTTGGGGGATACAGCTTTCCTAGCGGACATGCAATGAATGCTTTTACAGTATATGGAGTCGTATCCTTTTTGTTGTGGCGACATATACCCAACAGATGGGGAAGGGTGCTGTTGATTTTTGTGAGCGTGGGAATGATCCTATCCATTGGGATTAGCCGAATCTATTTGGGAGTCCATTATCCAAGTGATATTATTGGTGGGTATTTTGCAAGCGGCTTTTGGTTAACAACTGCGATTTTGTTTTTCCAATTTTATATGGAAAAGAAGTATAATAAGAAACATAAGCGAGAAAAAGAAGTGGCTTAAATTTTATAATTTTTTTTGGAGTGATACATATTATTAGAAACAGTATTCCTAATCTATTTACCCTTGCAAATTTATTCTTTGGCTTTTTGTCGGTAATGTATTCGGCACAAGGAGACTACAAAAATGCAGCCATATTAATTTTGATTGGCATGATGCTCGATAGCATGGATGGACGAATTGCACGGATGCTACGTGTAGAAAGTGATTTAGGTAAAGAGCTCGACTCATTGGCTGATATCGTAACCTTCGGGGTTGCACCTGCGATGATGGCCTATTATTCATATTTCAGTGACTTTGGAGTAGCAGGAATGGCCATTGCCGGACTATTCCCATTATTCGGTGCCTATCGACTTGCACGTTTTAATATTAACGCTGTAAAATCTTCTCTAAAGTATTTTACGGGTGTTCCAATTACGGCAGCAGGGGGATTGTTAACACTTTTAACTTTGTTTCATGGAAAAATGCCTGCAATTATTCTTCCGATTGCTTTTTTCGTTCTTTGCTATTTAATGGTGAGTACGATAAAAATTCCTAGTTTAAAGGATATTCCGCTGCCAAAATACGGAATTATCATTACTCTTTTTCTCGGTTATGCTATTTACCTTGTATTTAAAAAAGAACAGCATCGCTTTCCATACTTCATCTATGTAGCCATTCCTCTATATGTTGCCTTTATCGGGTATCAATTGGTACGTACTAAAAGAAAAAATAATACAAAATAAAAAGGGTGTCAGGCACCATGTGATAATTTCACATGGAACGCCTGACACCTTTTTTGATATTACATACCGAAAGACATAACCCAGATAGAACCACCAACAGTTACGACTGCAATGAAAAAGGCATAACCGATGTTAACCAAATTGGACTTGCCGTCTTCGCCTTCGTTCATATGCATGAACATGAACAGTTGTAGACCGGCTTGGATCACAGCAAGTGAACCAATAATCCAAAGGATAGTCTTAAATGGCAATGATGTTTTTAGTGCTACACCAAGTGCTGCAAAGGTGAGCACAAGTGATAAAATAAATCCTAAAACATGTGTAATGGGAAACCCTTTTGTATTTTTAGCCATTTAACCCACCATCCTTGCTAAATACACAAATGTAAAGATAAAGATCCAAACAACATCCAAGAAGTGCCAGTATAAGCCGATAATAAAGGTCTTTCTTGCTGTTACTGGTGTTAAGCCTCTACGTAAGATTTGGAGGATAACCATAACTGCCCAGCCAATACCCATAGATACATGGAGACCGTGCGTGCCTAACAAGACAAAGAAGCTTGAAAGGAAAGCACTAGTCTGCATGGTTGCTCCTTCATGGACATAGTGAATAAATTCAGTGATCTCCATGAAAACAAACCCAGCACCTAGCAAGATCGTAATAATAAACCATAATAACATTCCATTACGGTTATGACGGCGCATTTCGTAAATCGCTAGTCCCATGGTAAAACTACTAGTTAACAAAAGGATGGTTTCAACCATGACATCTTTTATCTCAAAGAGGTCCTTTGGAGTTGGACCTCCTGCATATCTAGTATTTAATACGGAAAAGACCGCAAAAAGTGTTCCAAAGAGGACAATTTCCGCCCCAAGGAAAATCCAAAAACCAAGGATATTCATTCTGTTTTGCTCTGTTTGATATTCGAGAGGCAATGCTGTATTCACATTAGCTGACATGGTTGTTCACCCCTTTATCGATGTTCCGCCATGATTTTTCAGTTGCTTTAATTTCATCGACTGGAACATGGAAACCATCATTATAATCAAAGGATCGTATGATTAATCCTGCTAAAATCCCTACTGTTGCGACAAGAGCAGCAATCTTCCATTCAAAAACTAAGAAGAAACCTGTAATGCCAAAAACAACGCCCATATAGAATGGCAGTCCTGAATTACTTGGCATGTGAATTTCTTTTATTTCATCATCCTTAAGTGATAAACCTTCATTGTTTTTCTTCATATACCAGAAAGCATCAAGTGATTTAACTTCTGGAAGCTTTGCAAAGTTATAGAATGGAGCAGGTGAGGCAGTCGCCCATTCAAGTGTTCTTGCATCCCAAGGATCGTTCGAAATATTGCGGTCTGCATAACGAGCACTCCAGTAAATGTTATAGCAGAGGAAACCAAAGCCTATTGCTAAAATAACCGCACCGATGGCTGATAATAGGAATAAAGGAGCATATCCAGATTCAACAGAATAGGTATATGAACGTCGAACCGCTCCGTTTAAACCTAGGAAAAACATTGGCATAAACGTTAAGTTGAATCCAATGACGAAAAACCAGAAGTGT
Source organism: Neobacillus sp. Soil_C_43 (assembly GCF_057656715.1). Lineage (NCBI taxonomy): Bacteria > Bacillati > Bacillota > Bacilli > Caryophanales > Bacillaceae > Neobacillus > Neobacillus sp. Soil_C_43. Next base: position 175,248 of record NZ_JBDGJV010000003.1, on the reverse strand, counting down.
AATTTTCCAAGTTTCTCATTTAACATATGGCCAAACATTTTTGGCCACCAGTAGTAAAGACCAGCAAATACGGCAAACACAACACCAGGTATTAATACATAGTGGAAGTGAGCTACTAGGAACAATGTATTGTGATATTGATAATCGGCTGCGCCCATTGCAAGCATAACTCCAGTTACTCCACCAATTACGAAGCAAGGAATGAAGGCCAGTGCCCAAAGCATCGCTGTTGTAAATTGGATTCGACCTTTGCGCATCGTGAATAACCAGTTAAACATTTTAACACCAGTTGGAATGGCAATCATCATAGTCGTAATCGAGAAGACTGAGTTAACTGCTGGTCCAGCACCCATTGTGAAGAAGTGGTGAACCCATACAAGCATACTTAAGAAAGCAATACCTACAACGGAAAAGACCATTGATTTATATCCAAATAACATTTTTCGAGAGAAAGTAGAAATGACCTCTGAGAACATTCCGAAGGCTGGAAGTACAACAATATACACCTCAGGATGACCCCATAGCCAGAACAAGTTGGCCCACATCATATCCATTCCACCGCCGCTTAGCGTGAAGAAATGGGTACCGAAAATACGGTCAAATGTCATTAGAGCAAGCGCAACAGTAAAGATTGGGAAGGATGCTACGATAATGATTGATGCAACAAATGATGTCCAAGTGAACATCGGCATTCTCATTAGTTTCATCCCTTTTGTTCTCATTTTTAAAATCGTTACGATAAAGTTAATACCTGTCATCAATGTACCAATCCCGGCAATCTGCAAGGCAACAGCATAATAGTTGTTACCGATACCCGGGGTAAATTCTTTCCCGGCAAGAGGGAAGTAGGCTGTCCATCCAGCATCTGGTGAACCACCAATAACAAACGAGATGTTAAATAGCATCGCACCGCTAAAGAATAACCAGAAGCTAAGCGCATTTAATTGCGGAAATGCTACGTCCCGTGCACCAATCTGAAGCGGAATTACGACGTTCATTAAGCCAATTAAAAGTGGCATTGCCGCGAATAAAATCATGATTACACCATGAGTGGTGAAAATTTCGTTATAATGTTGAGCGTCTAAAAATTGCATTTCAGGGCGTGAGGTTTGGGCTTTCATTAATAGTCCATCTACACCACCACGGAAAAACATTAATACACCAGAAAGGATGTACATGATACCAATTCGTTTATGATCAACCGTAGTGATCCATTCACGCCAAAGCCATTTCCATTTTTTTAAATAGGTAACACCAGCTACAATACCTACCATTGTTAGTGCAATAGCAATCTGTGAACCTAGTATTAACGGGTTTCCGACGATAAAAAAGTCATGCCAATTAATGCCCATCGTGTTCACCTCCATTTGAATTTCCATCCATATCTTTCGTTGACTCACTGTCAGTTTCTTTTTCTTTAAAAATCTTACCTTTCACGCCATGGACTTCATACAATTCAGGGTTTGTATAAGTCTTAGAATTCATTTTAGCGTGATCAACCCATGCTAAATGTGTACCGATATATGTTTCCCGGCCTAAATGTGTTGGCTTCAGGAGTTCAAAGTATTTATTCTCTGTTAATTTCGGAGCCTTTTCTTTAACTTCTTTTACCCACTTTTCAAAGTCTTTTGGTGATTTTGCTTCTACGGTAAACTCCATACCAGCGTATCCTTGTCCGTTAAAGTTGGTATTTCTACCTAAAAATTCTCCGGGCTTATCAGCAGTAAGGTACAATTGAGTTTCCATCTTATTCATTGTGTATTTTTGACCGCCTAATTCAGGCACCCAGAAAGATTGCATGGTACCAGCTGAAGTTAATTTAAATTCAACAGGTGTGCCTGCAGGGATGTTTACGTAATTGACTGTTTCGATGCCCTGATCAGGATAACTGAAAATCCATTTCCAATCGGCAGATGTAACATGAATGACAATCGGCTCTTTTTTCTCATAGCCTGCAGGAACTTTTTCAAGCTTATAAATCGTTTTTACTGTTGGAATGGTTAGAGCAATAACTATTAAAATAGGAATAATAGTCCAAATAAACTCTAATTTTGTACTTCCATGTTCTTCAGGTGGCTCGTAATCTTTATTTTCAGGTGTTGCGCGGTATTTCCAAATGATATAACCAAATAAACCAAAAACGACAACAACAACAAGGAGCATGAAGATTAGTGACCAATTGATTAAGTCAAGAATATCTCTTGCTGCAGGACCTTTGGGTTCAAAAACAAGCATATTCGTATCGCAGCCGCTTAAAAGCAATACAGGCAGTAAAGCTAATAGTGGAACGAAGTAGTTCTTTTTAAACATTGAGATTTTTCCCCTCCAATAATTGTTCGTTTTTTCACATTTGTTCGTGAATTCATTCACAAACTTTGCTAGAGCCATTCCCTTACATAAAAGAAAATAGAAACACAATTAAATTAATTATTAGATAATAATTATTTGTATGTTTGTTTTCCATAACACAATATTAACAACATAGATGTGATGTTAACATAGGTTTTTGTAAAAAGTTGTGACAAATTTGTTAAGGATATAAAATCCTATTCATGGGATGATTTGGAAAAAGGGGTGCAAATGGCATACTGTAGCACTTAAAGTTGTCTATTTCCCTGCAAACATGGGATAATAATAGGGAATACATAGAAAGAGGAGAGCATAATAATGAAGGTCAAAATTAACCGCAATGCAGCAAAAGCATTGAAAAAAATGCTGGATCAAGAGGAAGCACAAGGAAAAATGTTTCGAGTGTATGTGACAAGTATTCATGGAGATCATGCCCACTATGACTTGATGCTCGATACACCAACAGAAAATGATGCAGTGGTTCAATCGGATAAGGATATTGATTTTATTGTAGAAAAAAATAATGACTATTTAGATAATGTTTGGATCCAGTTCTTCCATGTCCCAAATGAAGAATGGCTGATTACTAATCCATCAAAGGGTGTCCATCATCATCATTAAAAATGTAAAAACGTTTGGAGAGTAATCCAAGCGTTTTTTTTAACTGGAATTTTCGAAATACTTGAAATTGTTTACATTTTTCTCATATAATCCTATTATTGCTATCTTAGAAAAAGGCAGAGTTAAAGAAAAGTGTTGATTTTTACACCCTGTTGATTGGAGCGGAAGGCACGAAGACTCCTGTGGGAGTATGGTTCAGGGGAGACCCCGCAGGCGCAAGCGCCGAGGAGGCTCGCCGAAACACCCACGAACCGCTCGTGCCTGGAGAGGAAATCAACAGGCAAGTTTAACAGAGCCTAGAAAAAAGGAGATTATTTATGATTCGTCGTTTTTTTTCTTATTATCGTCCGCATAAGAGACTGTTTATGTTTGACTTTAGTAGTGCGGTTATCGTAGCCATTTTGGAATTGGCTTTTCCGTTAGCTGTGCAGTGGTTTATTGATAAATTACTCCCTGGAGGGGACTGGCAAACGATTGTGGCAGTTAGTATCGGTCTTTTCCTTCTATATTTATTGAGCACCTTCTTACAATTTATTGTGAATTACTGGGGGCATAAGCTGGGAATTAATATAGAAACAGACATGAGGCAAGAGTTGTTTGAACATGTTCAAAAACAATCGTTCCGATTCTTTGATAATACGAAAACTGGGCATATTATGAGCAGAATTACGAATGATCTCTTTGATCTTGGTGAACTCGCCCATCATGGTCCAGAAGATGTATTTATTGCAATGATGACCTTTATTGGTGCGTTCTGGATTATGTTGACGATCAACGTAAAACTAGCATTTGTTTCTATTTTAGTGCTTCCATTTTTAATGATACTCGTTGTTGTTTGTAATTTGAAAATGAATAAAGCATGGGGGCAAATGTATTCAAGCATTGCGGATGTGAATGCACGAGTAGAGGACAGTGTATCAGGGAGTCGCGTCGTTCAATCGTTTACAAATGAAGAATTTGAGATTGCTAGATTTAAAAAGAACAATAAAACCTATCGTGCAGCAAAATTAGGTGGATATCGGGTTATGTCATTTAGCTTATCAGGTATATATATGATGACACGTCTCATCACCATTGTCGTTCTCGTTTATGGGTCATGGTTGAGCTTTACAGGACAATTGACGTATGGATCCCTGGTTGGGTTTGTTCTATATGTAAATGTTCTATTTAAACCAATTGATAAAATCAGCGCCATTATGGAACTTTATCCAAAAGGAATGGCTGGCTTTAAGCGATTTATTGAATTAATTGATTCAGAACCGGAGGTAAAGGACACAAAAGATGCGGTTGAGGTTGATTCATTGGAAGGAAATATTGTGTTTAATGATGTTTCTTTCCATTATGACCGGCATAAATCTGTTCTTGAAAATATTCATTTGGAAATCCGTGCGAGTGAAACGGTGGCTTTTGTTGGCCCATCCGGAGCAGGAAAAACAACCATTTGCTCGCTAATTCCAAGGTTTTATGATGTAAATAGCGGAGGAATCACCATCGACGGCATGGATATTCGTGATATGACAAAAAAATCGTTACGCTCACAAATAGGAATTGTCCAGCAAGATGTGTTTCTATTTACCGGAACTCTTCGTGAAAATATTGCATATGGGAAACAGAATGCTACGGATGAAGAGATTGCTGATGCAGCACGCCGTGCACATCTTGAGCAGTTCATTGCTTCTTTACCGGACGGTTATGAGACGCAAATTGGTGAAAGAGGTTTGAAACTTTCCGGTGGCCAAAAACAGCGTATTGCCATTGCACGGATGTTTTTAAAGAATCCTCCGATATTAATCTTGGATGAAGCCACCTCTGCGTTAGATACGGAAACGGAGATGGTAATTCAAAAAGCATTGATGGAGCTCGCTCAAAACAGAACTACCCTTATTATTGCCCACAGACTTGCGACCATACGCAACGCCGATCGCATTATTGTAGTAACAGAAGATGGGATCGTAGAGGAAGGGCGTCATGATGAGTTAATTGAACAAGATGGTATTTTTGCAAACCTTCATCGTGTGCAATTTCAGAGATAAACCACAAAAAGAACTCTTCCGAACATAGAAGAGTTCTTTTTGTGGTTTAATGTAATATAATTATGTAAACTTAATTTTTTGATTATTTTTTCCAAAAAGGTGTTACCCTAGTAAGGTTAAGGTAAAAGGGCGAAAGGAGAATTCATACATATGGATAATTTTTTAAATGATGTAGAGATCAAACTTATCGCGCTCGATATGGATGGCACTCTTTTGAATAAAAAAGGCCAGATCTCTGATGCCAACCGCCAGGCGATTAAAGAGGCACAGGAAAAGGGGATTGCTGTTGTATTAAGTACCGGACGTTCCTTTCATACAAGTCGGGAGCATGCCGAATCACTTGAGCTCACCTCTTATTTAGTAACAGTAAATGGCAGTGAAGTTTGGGATGATAAACGGCAATTAGTGGAAAGAAATCTGGTGAACTCCGAGCTGATCCAATGGATGTGGGAATTAACACAACAACACCAAACAAAGTTTTGGGCAATCAGTACAGAGCGCAGCTGGCATAATGAAATGCCTGAGGACCTAAATGGTATCGATTGGTTAAAATTTGGATTTACTATTGACGATGATGCAACAAGAGAGCTAATTAAACAAGAGCTTGAAGCAAAAGGTGAGTTTGAACTAACTAATTCAACGTTAAAGAATATTGAAGTGAATCCCCTGGGTATTAATAAAGCTAAAGGGCTAAGTATGGTCTGCAGTCGCTTGGGGATTGAAATGAAAAATGTTATGGCAGTTGGGGATAGTATGAATGATCTAATGATGATTAAAGAAGCTGGAATCGGAGTAGCGATGGGGAATGCCCAGGACATTGTGAAAGAATCTGCTGACTGGATTACCTCAACAAACGAAGAGGACGGAGTTGCAAAAGCTATTTATAAATGGGTTCTTTGAGGAACGGAAAGATAAAAACATTTTTATTTCGCATAATGGAAGAGAAAATAAACAGGAATAGATGGGAGCGACTAGTACCCGTGAAGGAAGAATCAAGAAAACGGGCTCATAGGGCCTCTCTACGCGACATTTTTAACTTGGAAATCAAGATTGCGGGTTCATAGGACCTCTCTACGCGACCTTTTAAACTTGAAGAAAACGGGCTCATAGGACCCCTCTACGCGACCTTTTTAACTTGAAAATCAAGAAAACGGGCTCATAGGGCCCCTCTACGCGACCTTTTTAACTTGAAAATCAAGAAAACGGGTTCATAGGACCCCTCTACGCGACCTTTTTAATTTGAAAATCAAGAAAACGGGCTCATAGGGCCCCTCTACGCGACCTTTTTTACTTGAAAATCAAGAATACAGGCTCATAGGGCCCATCTACGTGACCTAGCCCATTTGACAAATGCCCGTTTTGGATTTTGTCCTTCATCAACCAGATAAAGGATAAACCTCTTGCTACCAAATAAAATCCGTCACCATAAAAAATATAAAAAGCAAATAAAAATTTTATTACATGGGCGTATAATGTTTTAATTTGCGGGTAAAAATAATCAAGCAAGTAAATTGCAATTTCATGTATAAGGTACATGCTAGGAGGCTACAAAGAAATGGAACATGGTAAAGTAAAATGGTTTAACAGCGAAAAAGGATTTGGATTCATTGAGCGTGAAGGTGGAGAGGACGTATTCGTACACTTCTCTGCAATTCAAGGCGAAGGATACAAATCATTGGATGAAGGTCAAGAGGTTACGTTTGAAATTGAAAATGGTCAACGTGGACCACAAGCGGTTAACGTACGTAAAGCATAATGACCCACCAATAGAACAGACTCCAAAACGGGGTCTGTTTTTTCATGGAAAAAAGCCTCCGCCAACATGGCGAAAGCTTATGAAATCTCATTTACATATTTCCTGTACTCTGCCAACTTGTCCATCTGTTAGCCTAACTTTGATCCCATGGGGATGAAAACTTGAATTGGTAAGAATATCCTTAACCACACCTGCAGTTAGTTTGCCGCTTCTTTGATCAGCCTTTAGGACAATTTTAACTGCCAATCCTGGATGAATATCCTTTCGGTTTTGGCCGTTAGACACCCATTTTTCTCCGTGAGTTACTTACTTTCTTGGTTTGCTGACTTTTCATTTTTTGTGTAGCATTAGCGTTATTTGATGAGGCATTCCCTGCAGTCGCTTTATTTTTCTTATTTAAAAGCTGCTGTTTCATCGCTTCTTGTAAACTGACCTTCTTTTTTGTTTCCTCTGTTTGGTTTGTTTGATTTATTTCACTCATAAAAATCCTCCTATAATAAACGTTACCTACAGTATAATCTATTTTTTTCTATATTAATAATGAATCCTTACAGTTGAAAGAAATTTTTAGGACGGAATTCCTTAATTTTGGCATAACGTCCTATATTTTTAATACGTATGTAGTAGTGGGTACATGTTAACCGATTGATAATCAATACTAATTTATAATTATTATAAATTAGTATTGATTTTAATAAGATTTATATTATAATCTAGTTAAGTTTAAAAAATAGTTTACGAGGTGATTAGATGAGTAATATTAACAAGCATTTAACAACAGGAAATGGGGCACCAGTTGGTGATAATCAAAATTCTATGACTGCTGGTTCACGAGGCCCAACATTACTTCAAGATGTACATTTACTTGAGAAATTAGCACACTTCAACCGTGAACGAGTACCTGAGCGTGTAGTACACGCAAAAGGAGCTGGAGCACATGGCTATTTTGAAGTGACCAATGATATGTCCAAATACACAAAGGCAAAATTGTTCAATGGTGTGGGAAAACAAACTCCAATGTTTATTCGATTCTCAACTGTAGCTGGTGAACTTGGCTCAGCTGATACGGTTCGTGACCCACGCGGCTTTGCTGTGAAATTTTACACCGAAGAAGGAAACTATGATTTAGTAGGAAACAATACACCTATCTTCTTTATTCGTGATGCGATTAAATTTCCTGATTTTATTCATACGCAAAAAAGAGATCCAAAAACTCACTTGAAAAATCCAAATGCTGTTTGGGATTTCTGGTCCTTATCACCAGAATCTTTGCACCAAGTGACGTATTTAATGGGTGATCGGGGATTACCAGCTACACTTCGTCATATGAATGGATACGGCAGCCATACCTTCAAATGGGTAAATCAAGAAGGTGAAGCTGTTTGGGTAAAATATCATTTTAAAGCGGAGCAAGGTGTCAAAAACATGTCACCTGATGTGGCAGCAAAATTAGCAGGTGATCATCCGGATTATCATACAGAAGATTTATATAATGCCATTGAAAATGGTGACTTCCCTGCATGGAGACTCCATGTTCAAATCATGCCATTTGAAGATGCTGATACGTACCGCTTTGATCCATTTGATGTGACGAAAGTATGGTCACACAAGGATTATCCACTAATTGAGGTAGGTCGTATGGTCCTAAATCGTAATCCTGAAAACTACTTTGCTGAAGTAGAGCAGGCGACATTCTCTCCTGGAACAATGGTTCCTGGTATTGAAGCATCACCGGATAAAATGCTTCAAGGTCGCATTTTTGCTTATTCTGATGCCCATCGCTATCGTGTAGGACCAAACCATAATTTACTTCCAATTAACCGTCCTAAGGCAGAGGTAAATAACTACCAACGTGATGGTGCAATGCGTTCTGACAATAATGGAGGCGGCTCTGTTTACTATGAGCCAAACAGCTATGGTGGACCAAAAGAAGCACCAGAACATAAACAGACTGCATTCCAGGTTTCAGGTGTAGCCGAGCAGGTAGCTTATGACCAAAATGATCACTATACGCAGGCTGGTGACCTTTACCGTTTAATGTCCGAAGAGGAAAGAGCACGACTTGTTGAAACCATTGTTGGCGCAATGAAGCCAGTTGAAAGAGACGATATTAAACTCCGTCAAATTCAGCATTTTTATAAGGCAGATGCAGAGTATGGTGAGAGAATAGCTAAAGGCTTGAATTTAGCCATTCCACAAGAAGTGAAGTAAAACAGCAAGATTATCAAACAAGTAAGGGCCGTTCATAAAAGCTGAACGGCCTTTTTTCATGGTATTATGTAGATAGTAAAATTATGGAGGAATTGGTATATGAATCAACCAATTGCAATTGTCACTGGGGCTTCAAGTGGTTTTGGACTATTAACAACAATAGAGCTGGCAAAAGCCGGTTTTCAAGTAATCGCAACTATGAGAAATAAAGAAAGAAGCGGGGAGCTCCTAAAGGAAGCAAATAGACTTACAATACAATCGAATTTGATTGTATGTGAACTTGATGTTACCTCTGAGGCTTCGATTGAACAATTAGCTGCTCGGATTAAAAGCATAGGCCGGGTAGATGTTCTAGTGAACAATGCTGGCTATGCTGCGGCCGGGTTTGTTGAGGAAATTACAATGCAGGAATACCGAAAACAATTCGATACTAATTTCTTTGGCGTCATAGCAGTAACCAAGACTGTTCTTCCTTTTATGAGGAGTCAGGGGAAAGGGAAAATTATTAATGTAAGTAGCATAAGCGGGAAAATCGCCTTTCCAGGTCTATCACCTTATGTTGCTTCCAAACATGCTTTGGAAGGTTGGAGCGAAAGCTTACGATTAGAGTTATCACCGTTTGGGATCGCTGTCACTTTAATTGAACCAGGGTCCTATAAGACCAATATCTGGTCGTCAGGTAAACAAGTTACCACACTATCACTACAAACAGATTCACCCTATTATAAATATATGAAGAGTATCGAGGAATACATTTCTTCAGGGGAAGGACAGTTTGGTAACCCTAAGGATGTAGCAGAGAAAATAGCCAGTATTGCTTCAGAAGAAGGGTCTAGTTTAAGGCATCCAATTGGAAAAGGAGTGAGGACAACTCTCCTATTAAGGAATCTCATCCCATGGAAACTTTGGGAGAAGATTTTTATTAAAAAACTGCATCGATAAAAGATAATACAAAAAACTCAAATAATCTACAAATTTCTACAAAATCTTCTTCTTTTTCCTATTAAACTAGTACTTAGTTACTAGGAGGGAAGATAGTGTTAATAAACAGAATAATCATTTTTGTGCGCTATTTCTTATTGATTTCACAGGGGGTCTTGGTTCAAATAGTAAAAGCTGATAAAAACCAAGAATTTAATACCCTTCAGGCAGATCTAGGCCAATACATAAAGCCATACCAAGGAAAAGTGACCCTTCGTTATCAAAATCTAGTTACAAATGAAGGTTATTCATTAAATAGCAATACTGAAGTGCCAGCTGCAAGTACCATCAAGCTTCCGTTAGCTTTATACGTGATGAAGCTTGCAGATGAGGGGAAAATTGACTTAAACGAAACATTAACATATCAAAGCCGGCATTATTATGGCGGCAGTGGTGTCATCCAAAATGACAAGGTAGGTTCGGTCTATACCATTGATGAACTTGTCGAAAAAGCGTTGATTTATAGTGATAATATTGCATTCATTATGTTAAAAGAGCGGGTGGGACCCAATCAGTTTGTTTCATTTTTAAAAAGCCTCGGAGCTGAGTATGCCTATCCAGGTGGAAGGAATACGACCTCAGCTGACGATTTAACTCTATATACAGGAGAACTTTATCGTTACGCAAATCAAAGCGCCAATGGAAAAAATCTTGTCCAGTACCTAGAACATACGGTTTATAATACAACGATTCCACAGGGAATTAAGGATGTGCCAGTTGCTCATAAAGTTGGAATGATTCCAATGAATTTAATTTACAACGATGCTGCTATTGTTTTTGCTGATGAACCGTTTACCTTAGCTATCACGACAAGAGGGATTGCCTATGAAAAATCACAAGAGGTGATCGCAGAAATCGCCTCAATCGTTAACAATCATCATCAGTTGATTGCAAATGAGAGAAGTGAAAAGCTGGCGATAACGACAGGAGCTAAAATTGACAGCATACCAATGTCTATTGAAAAAGGATCCTTTTATTATGACTTTTTAGAAAGAAAACAGTTTGGGAATTTGTCTAACCCTTTTAATGACAATGGGTATTTTGGAAGGTTCTCACCCTACCAGCAAATCGTTGCTATTCAAATTGAAACAAAGATTCTTCGCACACCATTTGCAACTGATAATTTTACAATTAATTGGAAACGCTAGGTGTAATAAGAGCGCGAAGGAGCATCCTAGTGAATCTGAATGTAATATACGGGGCCATATATATTTTTTCAGCAATTAAATGGGGAGATTGGAAAAACTGGAAAGCTTATTATCCCACCTTTCTCTTTTTAATGGTAGGTGATTTGGTCTATCAATATTTGTTCTATAAGCATAGTATGTGGGAATATGTACCTGTAGGAAGTGATAAAGGTTGGGCTAAGCACACTCATATAGCCTTTTTGGTGATGTTAATTAAGTATCCCGTCACTATAAGTATATTTCTCGGCAATATGCCGAAGTCTTTCAAAAAGAAACTAGTGAATATCCTTTTTTGGACTTTTATATATACGCTAAATGAATATGTTGATTTAAAATTAGGGGCATTGGTTCATAAGAATGGATGGAATTTAGGTTGGTCGACCATTTTTAGTTTGGTTATGTTTTCGGTTTTAGCGATACATTATTATAAACCACTTTTAGCTTGGATTCTGTCTGCCCTCTATGCCACTTTCTTATGGAATGTTTTTGATATTTCATCAAGTATTTTAAAATAAATGGTTTTCTCAAAACATCCTTTTATAAGGTTGTTTTTTTTTCTAAAATGGCTCTGTTATACTTGTCTGTTGATTTCCGCTCCAGGTGCTTCGCTTTCCGTGGGCGTTTCGGCGAGCCTCCTCGGCGCTTGCGCCTGCGGGGTCTCCCCTGAACCGTACTCCCACAGGAGTCTTCGCACCTTCCGCTCCAATCAACATGGTATAAAAATCAACATTATTCTTTAACAGAGCTTCTAAAATAAGAAATAACACAGGAAGTCGAAATATTTTTGCAGGACTTTAAGGGATATTATTAGAATAATAGAAATATGATGGAACAAAGGGGGGATTAGCTTGGGAATCCAAGTAATTGAAAAAGATGAAATTAAGGTTGTGGGAATTTCGTGGACAGGTACTTACGCAGAAGTAAGCACCATCCCGAGTCTCTTTAACAAAATGGAAGCACGTTTGCAAGAAGTACCCTATCAGACAAAAGAACCCTTTCTTATTGCACCTTTTCATAGCAGGGAAACAGAGTTCACCTATTACGTTACGACCCCTGTAGATAAACTTGACGCGATCCCAGAAGGAATGGTTGGATTTACGATTCCAAGTAAAAATTATGTATACACTACCCATAAAGGAACACCAGAGGAAGTAGAAAATACATACATTCGACTGTTCAATTGGATGAAAGAATATGGATACGAGCAGGATCACCATGCGTTAAGTTTGGAAGTTTATAAAGAAGAGCATAAACATCAAAATGCAGTAGGAGATCTTCATTTTGAAATTTATTTACCTGTAAAGACTTATAAGGAATAACAGCCGGCCTTGTTTTAGGGCCGTTTTTTCATTTGACACTTAGATTTTACTTTTTAGGTCTGGGACATTTTCCTTTACTGTTTGAATTAAGTATAATAACATTTAATATATCTAAATAATTCCTTCGGGGTCAGGTGAAATTCCTAACCGGCGGTGATGAAGCCATGCTTCTTAGTCCGTGACCCGTTTATCCCCTTGGATAGACGGTGGATCTGGTGAAACTCCAGGGCCGACAGTTAAAGTCTGGATGGGAGAAGGAAAAACGAGGTTTATGGGTAGGGTGTAGTATACCTATTTTTAAGCTTTTATTTCCCAATGTCTTTTAACGACCCTGAAGAATGATTTTCTTCAGGGTCTTTTTTAATCCTTTTCAAAGGAGAAGAAAAAATGAACGATAAATTTTACATGAATCTAGCTTTAGATCTTGCCAAAGGAACGTTAGGTCAAACTACTCCAAATCCTGTGGTAGGTGCTGTTCTGGTGAAGAATGGGCAAATTATCGGAATGGGTGCCCATCTAAAAGCAGGTGAACCACATGCAGAAGTACATGCCATTCAAATGGCGGGTGAAAAAGCGAAAGATGCTACTTTGTATGTAACACTTGAGCCGTGTAGTCATCATGGAAAAACACCACCTTGCAGTGACCTGGTGATTAGGACTGGGGTAAGGAAGGTGTTTGTTGCAACAACTGACCCAAATCCACAAGTAGCAGGGACAGGAATAGAGCGAATCAAAAAGGCAGGAATTGAAGTGGAGGTTGGCTTAATCCAAGAGGAAGCTCGTGAGCTAAATAAAGTCTTTTTTTATAACATTCAAACAGGCCTGCCGTATGTCACATTAAAATCGGCAGCAAGTTTAGATGGGAAAACGGCAACAGTAACTGGTGAGAGTATGTGGATTACGGGTGAGCAAGCAAGAGCCGATGTTCATCAGTTTCGCCATCAGCATGACGGGATATTAGTTGGTGTTAATACCGTAATAAAGGACAATCCATCTTTAACAACAAGAATGTCTTATGGTGGGAAAAATCCCATTCGAATTATTCTCGATACGCACCTAAGAACGCCAATAAATTCCAAGATTGTTACTGATCATCAAGCACCGACTTGGATTGTGACAGGGAATGATGTAGCCCGTGAGCGAATCCATCTTTTTATGGAATGGGGCGTTGAAATAATCCAAATGGAAACGAACCACATACGTATAAAGGATTTACTTGTTATTCTCGGAAAAAGAGGAATAACTTCACTTTTTGTTGAAGGTGGCGCAGAAGTGCATGGCAGCTTTTTAGAGGAACGATCTTTTCAACAGATCATTACCTATATTGCACCAAAATTAATTGGCGGAAAATCGGCGCCAACTTTATTTGGTGGACATGGGATCGAAAAAATAGCTGAAGCCGTTTCATTGAACATTAAACAAGTGGATAGGATTGGTAATGATATAAGAATCATTGCAGAACCTATGTAAGGAGAAGAAACTAGTATGTTTACTGGAATCATTGAAGAAATAGGAAGCATTGCCAATATTCAAAGAACGGGTGAATCATTTGTTTTGTCGATTGAAGCGAAAAGAATACTTGAAGATGTGCACCTTGGTGACAGTATTGCTGTCAACGGAGTATGTCTGACCGTCACTTCTTTTTCAGGAAAGCATTTTACCGTTGATGTCATGCCTGAAACGGTGAAAGCGACGAGCTTACATACAATAAAGCGTGGTTCAAAAGTTAATTTAGAGAGAGCGATGGCTGCAGGGGGAAGATTTGGAGGTCACTTTGTGTCTGGCCATATTGATGGAACTGGGGTCATTAAAAGGAAACAGGCGCTTGAGAATGCGGTTTATTATGAAATTGAAGCAAATCCGGATTTACTGCGATATGTCATATTAAAGGGATCGGTTGCAGTAGATGGGACAAGCTTAACAGTCTTTGCTGTAACGGAGGACAGCTTTACTTTATCGTTAATCCCTCATACATTAGCTGAAACAGTACTAGGATTAAAGAGCTCTGGGGATATTGTGAACCTCGAGTGCGATATGATCGGTAAATATGTAGGTCATTTTATAACAAACCTAACAGATGATTCAAAGCAAAAGAGCCGAAAAGGGATAACTGCTAATTTTTTAGAAGAAAATGGATTTTATTAAAATATTTCCTTTGGAACGCTATGGGTTAAGTGATAAAAAAAGGAGTGGTTTGGCATGTTTAATACGATCGTGGAAGCTTTATCGGATCTGAAAGAAGGCAAGGTTATCATTGTTTGTGATGACGAGGATAGAGAAAATGAAGGGGACTTTATTGCCCTGGCTGAAAAAACTACCCCCTCTGTTATTAATTTTATGGTCACTCACGGCAGAGGGCTGGTATGTGTACCAATAGAAGAAGAGTTAGCGCAAAAATTAGATTTAATGCCAATGGTTTCTAAAAACACGGACCCACACGGAACCGCCTTTACAGTCAGTATTGATCATAAGTTTTCAACGACAGGTATTTCCGCCTATGAACGGTCAGCAACAGTCTTGAGCATGCTTGATCCTGAAGCAAAAGCAAGTGATTTTAAAAGACCCGGTCATATCTTTCCGTTAATCGCAAAAAAAGGTGGAGTTTTAAGACGTACAGGACACACCGAGGCAGCTGTAGATTTAGCTAGATTGTGCGGCTCCAAGCCTGCAGGGGTCATTTGCGAAATCATGAATGAGGATGGGACAATGGCTCGAGTTCCTCAACTTAGAAAAATAGCGGATGAGCTAAACGTAAAAATGATTACCATCAAAGACTTGATTGAATATCGAAACAAAAAGGATAACTTGGTCAAACGTGAGGTGGAAATCAATTTGCCTACCGAATTTGGAACCTTTAAAGCTGTGGGGTATTCCAATCTTGTAGATGATAAAGAACATGTTGCATTAGTGAAGGGTGAAATCGACCCTGAAACACCCGTCCTTGTCAGGGTTCATTCAGAATGTTTAACAGGAGATGTATTCGGTTCCTACCGCTGTGATTGTGGGCCACAGCTTCATGCAGCCTTAAGTCAAATCAATCAAGCGGGAAGTGGCGTGCTTTTGTACATGCGCCAGGAAGGACGCGGAATTGGTCTGTTAAATAAGATGAGAGCATATAAGCTGCAAGAAGAAGGCTATGATACCGTTGAAGCGAATGAAAAGCTTGGCTTTGGAGCAGATTTAAGGGAATACGGTATCGGTGCTCAAATCCTGAAGGACTTAGGCATTAAGAAAATGATGCTGTTAACAAACAATCCCCGAAAAATAAAAGGTTTGAAGGGGTATGATCTTGAAGTAGTTGAACGGGTGCCACTTCAGATGGAAATGCGAAAAGAAAACGCCAATTATTTACGAACAAAGCACGATAAGTTAGGACACATGTTTCATTATTAATATAGGCTGTGTTAAAGAACATTGTTACTTTCTATACTCTGTTGATTGGAGTGGAAGGCGCGAAGACTCCTGCAGGAGTAGCGGTCTCGGGAGACCCTGCAGGAGGAACGACGAGGAGGCTCCTGGAACGCCCGCGAACCGCTCGCGCCTGGAACGGAAATCAACAGACAACTTTAACAAAGCCTTAATATATAGACAAAAATATAATTATTTGGAGGCATACACATGGGATACACATTTGAAGGAAATTTAGTAGGATCAGGACTAAAGGTTGGAATCGTGGTTGGACGTTTTAATGAATTTATTACAAGTAAATTGTTAGGTGGAGCACAGGACGCGCTAAAAAGACATGGTGTTGATGAAGCAAACGTTGATATCGCTTGGGTGCCAGGTGCATTTGAAATCCCGTTAATCGCTCAAAAAATGGCAAACAGTAAGAAGTACGATGCCGTAATCACGCTTGGTACGGTTATTCGTGGCTCAACGCCTCATTTTGATTATGTATGTAATGAAGCAGCTAAAGGTGTTTCAGCAACTGCATTAACTAGCGGAATTCCAGTTATTTTTGGGGTGTTAACAACGGACTCCATTGAACAAGCTATCGAGCGTGCGGGAACAAAAGCAGGCAATAAGGGCTGGGATGCAGCTGTCTCTGCCATCGAAATGGCTAATTTATGTAGAAATATTGAGCAATAAGATTTGACGGGAAGCAGAAATAAGATGAAATTTGGATTCGATGTAGATGATACATTAATAAACCTAAGAGAGCATGCCTTTCATTTGTATAATAAAAAATTGCAGAAGACAGTTCCGGTAGAAGAATTCCACAGTTTAACAACACTGGAGATACATAAACCATTCGGGTTAAGTGATCAAGAAGGCAGTAAGATGTGGAATGACTCCTTAGAAGAGATTTATTATACGGACTGTTTACCTTTTCCAGACGCAGTTGAAGTGATAAACGAGCTGAAGCTGGCAGGTCATGAGGTATATTATATTACTTCAAGGCCATTAGTACATTGTGAACGTTCGAGGAATTGGTTGGTGAATGCAGGTTTTCCTGTTGATAATGCCTCTTTTTATTGCGGCATGAAGGATTCAGAGAAAATCAATATCATTAAGGAATTAGAGTTAGATTATTACTTTGATGATAAGCCTGCAGTTTTAGAAACCCTCATGGAATTGGGACCACGTGTCATTATGAAACACAGCTCTTATAACCAACATATTCAATTACCAAGAATTCATTGTTGGTCAGAGCTTAAGGATATATTAAAGGAACTTGAAAAATGAGGCTGACTTTGATCAGCCTTATTTTCTTATTCAAAGGCTATGTTAAAGAACAGTGTTGATTTTTATACCTTGTTGATTGGAGCGGAAGGCTCGAAGACTCCTGTGGGAGTACGGTTCAGGGGAGACCCCGCAGGCGCAAGCGCCGAGGAGGCTCGCCGAAACGCCCACGAACCGCTCGAGCCTGGAGCGGAAATCAACAGGCATTTTTAACAGAGCCTATTCAAAAAATAAAATCATATACAAATCAATCAGTTTTTTACTATAATAGTGTTAACATAAAAAAATAGCTCGGTAAAACAGGTGCTAAGGTCTTAAATAGACTTTTAGCTTAATAGGGAAGTTGGTTAAAGCCAACGCGGTCCCGCCACTGTAAATGGGAGCAACCTAAACATGTCACTGTCGATAGATGGGAAGACTTAGGGAGCGATGATCATGAGCCAGGAAACCTGCCTGTTTTTGAACACAACAGCCTACGCGGATAGGAGAGTGTTAAGAATAGAAGCGGTTTCTCGTTTCCTCCTTAACCTACATAACACTCCTCCTCCTTTTAGGGGGATTTTTTTATGTCTATTTAATTAGGAAAGGAAGAGTTCCAAAATGATGAAGAAAAGTAATTTGTGGATGGTCATGCTGTTAATTTTTACTTTATTCACAAGCGGGCTACAAGCTCCTGTACTAGCAGCCGACCTAGGAAAACAAGGGTCCATTACAGTTTTGGGTTTGGATGGAGCCAACCCAATCTTAGCAAAAACCACTGTTCAAATCAGTGACGCTGAAACAGCAACAGAAGCGTTAATAGCAGCTGTTGGTGAAAGCAATGTTGAATTTACTGATACCTCATATGGGAAAATGCTCACGGGAATTAAGGGGGTAAAAGCAGAAGGGACAAATTATTGGGCATTTTTTATTAATGATGTTGCAGCACAGGTTGGTTCTGACAGCTATGTCGTCCAAAAGGGTGACCAATTAACGTTCCGTTTGACAGATTGGACAAAAGCCCCACAGAATACGGTTTCGCTCAAAGTGGTTAATAGTGATAAAAGTAACCTTACTGACCAATCAGGAATTGAAGTGATTGGAAGTCCAACTGCATTTCAACTATTACAAGTAATCCTTGGCCCTGATAAGGTTGGATACAGTGAGAGCCAGTACGGGAAAATGATTACCTCTATTAATGATATACAAGCAGAAGGTACAAACTATTGGGCATTTTACGTAAACGATAAAATGGCTGAGGTTGGAGCAGACAGCTATCCGCTTCAATCAGGAAATCAAATTAGCTTTAAACTGGAATCTTGGGAAAATGGATCGGGTGATGGCAACACAGGAGGAGAAACACCAAACCCCAATCCTTCTGGTGGAACGATTTCTGAAAAAACGATTCAAACATCCGTTGATTCAGCCAGCAAATATGTGTTGCAGAATAATGTAGGCGAATGGGAAGTAGTTGCATTAAAACAAACAGGACAGACAATTCCTGCTACATACCTTGCATCGGTAAAATCTCTAGTCAAGGAAAAACAAGGGAAGTTCAATAGAATCACCGATTCAGAGCGGTATGTCCTTGGAATACTTGCAGCTGGTGGTGATCCAACAAATGTAGTTGGCTATAACTTAGTGGAAGCCATTTACAATGGTAATGTCACTAAGCAAGGGTTAATTGGGGTGTCCTATGCTTTAATTGCTTTAGATAGCGCGAACTTTGCCATTCCAGAATCTGCACAATGGACAAGAGAAAAGTTAGTCAAGCATTTATTAGATAGGCAAAATCAAGATGGCGGCTGGGCTTGGGATGAAAGTGCTACTAGCGATATTGATACAACTGCGATGATTTTAACAGCACTTGCTCCATATAAAGAGCAGCCTGAAGTAAAGGGCAAGGTAGATGCTGCCATCCAGTATTTATCTACACAATATCAAGCATCAAAAATAGATAATAGCTCAACAGCAGCCCAGGTCATCATTGCTCTCGCTACTTTAGGGGTTGATGCGAATGCAGCTCCATTTACTGGTCTTGTTGAATATTTTCTATCCTTCCAAAATGGGGATGGTGGCTTTGATTGGCAGGGAGGAGATGTAAGTGATGCGTTCACCACTTCACAAGGAATCCAAGCGTTAGCTGCGTATCAGCTATATACAACAGGAAAAGGCTCATTATATCAGCTTCCATTAGTTGAGCAAAAGCCTGAAATGGAGAAGCCAGAGACTCAAACACCTGGTGAAGAGGCACCAGCGAAGACAACTCCTAATCAAGATAATGGTAGTAATAGTGTGAAGGGACATACGTTGCCAAATACTGCAACAGATATGTATAACCTGCTCGTGGTTGGTCTTTTGATTATGCTAATCGGAAGTCTAGTTTATATGAAGCAAAGAAAAAGATTTTCATAAGTAAAATTTGTCCCCTCCTACTAGTTAGGAGGGAACCTAGAGGGGGCGCATCTATGAAAAAATGGATGAAAGGTACAGCATTTCTTAGTCTATTATTCGTTTTGTTCTCCTTAGTTGGATGTGGTTCGAATGAACAAACTACGAAGGAAACAAAAAAAGAAGAAAAAACTGTTCAAGTAGAAAAACAAAACGAACAAGAAAAGAAGGAAGAGGCAAAAGTTGAACCGAGTAGTGAACAAAAACAAACTACGGATTCTTCAACAGTTGCTTCTGTAGAAAAAGAGGAAAATCAGTCTACAACAACAACTAGTACGCCGAAGCAAACGAGTCCATCTAATCAGCAACAAACACCGACGACCAAAACAAATACGGCTGCGACGACAAATAAAAGTAGTACTCCGACGACTACGACCCAAACACCAACGTCGACAACTCCTGCATCAAAGCCGAGTACAACCAAAACACCAAAGCCAGCCACTACGGTAACGTTATCAATCGTTGGACCAAAGGATCGAGGCACCATTGTTGCTGCAACAAAAGTTAGTTTTAAAGACGGCGACACCATTTATGATATTATTTTAGCAACAGCTAAAAAACATGGTATCGTGATTGATGCTCGGGGCAGCGGGGCAACTGCCTATATCGAAGGAATTGATAATATTTATGAGTTTGATTATGGTCCAAAAAGTGGTTGGGTATTTGAGCAAAATGGAGTTAGTCTCACTAAGAGTATTGGGGTTACAAAAATCAAAGATGGTGATCGGATTGAGTGCATCTATACCGAATAACATAGGGGGGAACGTGGGATGAAAGGTCGTTTTGAACGTTTTCATCCTCTTGTGTCCTTTCTTTTTTATGCTGGGGCCATTTCACTGCTAATTCTTATGCTGCATCCCATTTTTCTCGGAGTGGCCTTAATCGTAATTTTAATGATTAACTTTATTCATGATCAGTTAAGAGGACTGCGACGCTGGTATATTTTTATTATCAGTACCTTCCTCCTTATGCTCATCACAAATCCTTTATTTAATGAAAGAGGACGCCATTTGCTGTTTGAAATGAATGAGCATCGGGTGACACTTGAGGCTGTGATGTATGGGGGAATGAATGCAGTCTCTATAATAGGAATTATTGCGTTATTTATTTCTTATAACGTGATCATGACACCTAATAAGCTATTATTTTTATTTGCAAAAATCCTCCCACAATTTGCTGTTCTCCTTATGCTGACGCTAAGGTTTATTCCGTTAATGAGAAGGAGAATGGAGGAAATCTCAATTGTTCAAAGGAGCAAAGGGAATTCTGTGATTCAGGGGAAATGGAAAACAAGGATTAAGATTGGAATGCTTTATGTACAAACACTGTTAACCTATTCGCTTGAAGAAGCCATTCAAACAGCCGATTCAATGAATGCAAGGGGATATGGTCAAGGTCGAAGGTCTTCCTATGAATATTTTACGTTTAAGAAAACAGATCTTCTTTCAATTTCTTATTTAGTTGTTCTTTTTGCTATCATTTTATTTGAGCGATTTTCAGGCTTTGGTGTATTAACAATCTATCCATTTATGGAAGCATGGCAGTTTTCTGTTAAGGATACCTTTGCTTTCTTATGTTATTTTATGTTCTTAAGTTTTCCATTAATAGTAGAAGTAGGTGGAATGGTCCGATGGCGTTTATTGAATTAAATGATGTTACATTTACATACCCAGACTGTTCGGAACCAGCCATAAGCAATCTATCACTTACTCTTAATAAAGGTGAATTCGTCGTGCTGTTCGGTGCTTCTGGTTCGGGAAAAAGCACACTTTTACAATTATTAAAAAAGGAAATCCAGCCACATGGAACCCTTTTAGGGCAGATAATGATTAATGGGAAAAATCTTCAAGCGGCAGAGGGAAATTCGAAGGAAATCGGCTTCGTGTTCCAAGATCCGGAAAATCAAATGGTTGCGGATGACGTTCTTCATGAAATCGTTTTTGGTCTTGAGAATATCGGACTTTCAACAAATGAAATGAGAACCAGAGTGGCCGAGATGGTTCATTTTTTTGGCGCAGAATCACTGCTGCACAAAAAAGTACATGAACTCTCTGGTGGTAAGAAACAACAGATTAACCTCGCTTCAGTTTTACTCATGCAGCCGGATATTCTGTTACTCGATGAACCTACTGCACAGCTGGATCCAGTAAGTTCACGGGAATTTTTAGATATATTAAAGAGACTGAATGATGAATTTGGTATGACGATTATTATTGCAGAGCACCGTCTCGAAGAGGTTTTTACATTGGCAGATCAAATTGTCATGATGGATCAAGGTAGGGTCCATCTTTCAGGCGAGCCGAGGAAGGTCCTTCCTGAAATTTGGAATTCGCATAATAAAGCATTTATACCAAGTATTCCAGCTTTATTTTTAGAATCGGAAGGAAAGGGAATGATTCCTCTCAGTGTTAAAGAAGGAAGGAAATGGGCCCAAAAGTCGGAGTTAAAACCTATTCATCTGGAAAAAAACAATCCTATTAATTCACTCGGCAATGAATTGATCAAGGGGATTAATGTTTCATGTCGCTACGATAAGCAGGGAGATCTTATTTTAGACGAGCTTGATCTAAGTCTGAAGAAAGGCGAATTTTATGCTTTGTTGGGTGGAAATGGTTCAGGTAAGTCTACATTACTCAAGTCTCTAGCAGGTTTATTGAAGCTGGAAGGCGGAAAGATTCTTCTCGAGGGCAAGCCCTTAAAAGGGTATAAAAACAAGGAATTAACCAAGAGAATTGGCTATTTACCGCAAAATCCTAAACTGTTTTTTATTCAGGATACAATTGAAAAAGAAATCAAGGAAACAATGGCTCAATGGAATGTAACTGACATGAATGAGGTAGAGGTCTTGTTAGGCGGATTAGGGATTGCTCATTTGACATCAAGTCACCCTTATGACTTAAGTGGCGGGGAACTTCAGAAGGCGGCACTTGCGTGTGTATTATTGCGGAAGCCAGAATTGCTCTTGCTGGATGAACCTACAAAAGGATTAGATCCAATCTCTAAAGAAAATTTAGCAAACATTCTCCTTGGTCTGCGCAGATCAGGTATGACCATTTTCATGTCCACTCATGATGTGGAATTCGCGGCACAGTACGCAACCAAATGTGGAATGATGTTTCAAGGGAAGATTACCTCTGAGGATGAACCGAAGAAGTTTTTTAGAGGAAATTTCTTTTATACTACGATGATACAGCGTATTTTCCGTGATCGTATAACAGCGACACCGCTGACGCTAAAGGAGGTAACTCGTCCATGATTAGGAATAAAGGACTAACAACCTTCCTCGTTTTATGTATAATGGTCATCTTATTGGGAGGTACCTTCCTTTGGGAGGATTCCTATTTATGGTTAAGCTTTGGTTTCGTCTTTCTTGCTATTTTGATTTTTCTCGTCCGTTTTGAACGGCGAAAGGTGGAACCACGGGAGCTTGTTTTATTAGCAGTTCTAGCATCCATTGCGGCCGTAGGAAGGATTCCATTTGCAAGCCTCCCAAGTGTTCAGCCAACCACCTTTGTCATCATGATGTCTGGATTTGTTTTCGGTGTAGAAAGCGGGTTTATAATTGGGGCGGTAGCAGCCCTTGCTTCCAATATGATTTTGGGCCAAGGTCCATGGACACCTTGGCAGATGGCTGCATGGGGTTTAGTAGGGTTAACTGCAGGATGGTTGCGAAATACAAAAATACTGACTAGTAAAACTGGTCGGATTATTTTTGGAATTGCATGGGGTTATTTGTTCGGGTGGGTAATGAATCTGTGGGGGTTTTTATCAATCGTTCAATCTGGAAGCCCGTTTGAATGGAAGGCGTTCATGGTATATTTAATAGGAAGTGCTACTTTTGATACAATGCATGCCGTGTCAAATGTATTCTTTTTACTTGTGTTTGATGAGGTTTGGATAAAAATTTTGTCCCGGTTTAAGAGGAAATATGGATTATTAAATTAAAGTATTAACTTAGAATTAAATCAGAAAAAATTTCTCTCTGACCGAACAATTCCCTTCTGTTTGGTCAGAGATGGCACTACTACCTAACAATAATTTTATTTCAATACATTCATAGGTACATTAAACCAATTCCATAGAAAAATCATCCAAATTAAAGAAATTGCCCATGCTAGAAGCGGCTTCAAAAAATGAACTCTCAAAACGGTAAACATGACAATATTAAAACAAATGGACCACATTAAATTCCAACTGTGATCATAATTTATTAAGTTTAAAAAATAAAAATTTATTCCTTCAATTCCACTGTAAAGGAACACCCATAAACTAACCCAAAGGATTTGTTTTTTTATAGAATGGGGATAATGCCCAAGGTAAATAAGAATCGTTGCAGGATAAACTATGATGGCAATCATTAAATCGATGGCCATATGACCAATTAGGAATTGTTGTCCAAAATAAACTTCTTGGTATGACCACATACGATGATCATGAAGCAAACTGTTTTTTAGTAAATCGCCCCCGATAAAAAATAAAATTGTGGAGTAATATGCCTTCCAGTTTTTCCAATCTCCCCATTTAATTCCTGCTAGTAAAAACAGAGCATTAAATACAATATGCATAAAATCCCTCACTCATGCTATTTCCTAAAATTATATATAGAGCATGTAAATGCGCACCTAAAGCATTCTATTATTTTCAACTAATAATAATAAATTCATTCACTTTACAGATATTTCTCGTTGTTTCTTAAATTAGACAAGAGGCTGACCCCTTTGCTTCATGGTCAGCCTTTTCATTTATTGGTTGTATTTTTCTATGAGAGTGTTGATTGCTTTTCCGACATTATATAATATGTTATCCAAGCCTTTTTTCCATTCAGGGGCCTGTTCTTTTATGGTTTCCCCTAATTTTTGCGCATTCTCATTTAATTCTTTGCTGATTTTCTTTGCTTGCTCATTAATCCGTTTCTTTTGTGCAGTTTCGCCAGCCAGCTGGGCATTAATAGAGACAACATCAAATGATTCCTTTGGAAGATGACGGCTTGACTCCTCCATAATTGCTTTAAAAATAGGTACAACATTTGAAGAACTTGAGCTAGGCAGGTAATGCTGCTTATCTGTTTGGTCAAAACCGATCCAAATGGCACCAACGAGATTTGGGGTATATCCCACCATCCATTGATCCTTCGTACCACTTGCACTAAATGGTAGCTGTGTCGAACCAGTCTTTCCGGCTAATTGAAGACCTGGAATTCTAGCACGCTTGCCTGTCCCTGTTTCGACGACATTTAACAGCATTGATGTTATTTCGTTCGAAACCTCTTCAGATGTAACTTTTGTTGTATTCGCTTCATGTTCTGCAATGATATTTCCAGTTGGGCCGACAATTTTTGTAATTAAGTGACTATCCTGCCGCTTTCCGCCATTTGGGAAAACAGAAAAGGCGTTAGCTAATTGAACCGGTGACACACCTTTACTCATACCCCCAAGTGCAATTGCCAAATTTTTATCTTCTTTTTCAACAGGAATGCCAAACCGCTTAAGTGAGTCCATTCCTTTATTTAAACCCACTTCATTTAAAAGCCAAACGGCAGGAATATTCAATGACTCTTCGAGTGCCTTATACATTGGCACCTTTCCTTGATAGGTTCTTGAAAAATTCTCCGGTTTATAATTTCCAAAGGTTATTGGCTCATCTTTCAGTTCAGATGAATAGGAATAGCCCTCTTCTAGTGCAGGAGTATATACAGCTAGCGGCTTCATTGTCGAACCTGGCTGAGCCCTTAATTGTGTAGCTCGGTTAAATCCACGAAATACATGCTCACCACGTCCGCCAACGAGTGCACTAACTCCCCCCGTTTGAGGATCCATTAATGCAGAACCGCTTTGAACAAAAGTGTTTCCTTTCCCCTTTGGAAACAGGTAGTTCTTGCTATACACCTTTTCAAGTCCTGCTTGCAGATTTTGATCCATTTCCGTATAAATTCGGTATCCTCTTGTTAATATTTCATCTTGAGTCAATCCATATTTGGATATGGCTTCATTTAAAACCGCATCCACATAGTAGGGGAATTTTCTCTCAACAAAGCTTCCTCCACCATCTTTGAGACGGATTTTTTGTTTCTTAGCCGTAGAATACTCAGCATTGGTGATCATTCCGAGTTCTTTCATTTTCGCTAAGACTACATTTTTTCGTTTCATGGCTAAATCATAATTATTATAAGGGTTAAGGTAGTTTGGTGCATGAAGTAGTCCCGCAAGCATCGCTGCTTCACCGACTGTTACATCACTAATGTTTTTATTAAAGTATTTTTTAGAGGCATTGCCAATTCCCCAGGCGCCGCTGCCAAAATAAACTTGATTCAGGTACATTTGCAGAATTTCTTCTTTTGTATATACCTTTTCGATTTTTACAGCTAAAAATAATTCTTCGGCTTTTCTCTTGTACGTACGTTCGGGCGAAAGAAGGGCATTTTTCGTAAGCTGTTGTGTTAAGGTGCTACCCCCTCCAGTAATTCTTCCAGCAAATAAGTTACTAAAAAAAGCACGAGCAATCCCTTGAATATCAAAGCCACTATGTTCATAAAAGCGTTCATCTTCAATGGCGACGACGGCATTTGGAACATATTTTGGCAATTCATTCATTTTTATGCCCTTTGTTCGATTCGTTGCCACATTCGTAGCTACCTTCCCACTCTTATCATAAATAACAGTGGGCTGACTTAAACCTTGCTTTAATGACTCTACATTGGCTCTTGTGGCAAGCCAGCCAAAATATGAGATGGTCACTAAAACGACGACAAGGATGATTAACAAAAATATTTGGGTGAGATGTCTTTTCCTCCAGAAACGACGCAGCATGTCCCAAAGTGGATGTAATTTCTCCATGTGATCTCCTAACTTTTAAAAGGAATTTTTGCTTCATATATTATAAAATTTCTAGCAAAAAAAGACCAACAAAAGCGTTTTTCCTACTATTATCCCCTTAAATTTTTTCATTATTTGGCTATAATTAACTATTTTTTAAAAATCTGTAGGGGTATATTCGCCAAACATCGTCTATTAAGTTGAATTGAGTGAGAAACAGGAGGAAGCTATGATTACGATAAAAAATGTAAGCCATGATTTTGTGATTGGGAAAAAAGGGAGACAGACTATAATTCCGGTGCTTAGAGACATTTCATTCACCGTGGAAAAAGGGGAAATAGTAACGATTGTTGGCAGAAGCGGTTCGGGGAAATCAACTCTGTTAAATTTAGTTAGTGGTTTTATTCATCCTAAAGAAGGGGAAATCTGGATTGATGGAGAAAAGGTTTCGGATTTAAATGAGACGAAATTTGCTGATTTCAGGATTAATAACCTTGGATTTATTTTTCAAAGCTTTCAATTGATTCCCAGCATGACTGCTTTTCAAAATGTAGAGCTTCCATTGATCTTAAAGGGTGTAAGCGAGAATCTGAGAAGAGAACAAACAGAAGTGATGCTGAAAAAAGTAACTTTACTAGACTATCAGGATCACTATCCTGGAGAGTTATCTGGTGGTCAGCAGCAACGAGTCAGTATTGCAAGAGCCTTAATTGTGAATCCTCCAATTATACTTGCCGATGAACCTACGGGTAGTCTTGATAGTGAAACAGAGGAGGAATTACTGGAATTTATCACTGAGTTGAATCGGGATTTAGGTATTACGTTTTTAATTATTACACACGATGACAAGGTGGCCGATATCGGTAATAGAAAAATTGTATTAGCGGACGGTCGAATTGAACAGGGGGTGCTGGTATGAAGCTAAATGACCAATTCCGTTTTGTTCGACAAAATATGAAGAAAAACAGAACGAGAGTATATATGACGATTCTTGCCACCGCAATGGGGTGTGCCTTCCTAATTGTACTAGCCTCTGTAGGCTTTGGGTTACAGAAATCAGTGGTTAAAGAAATGACGGAACAAAGGATCATTACCCAAATTGACGTCCATGGGAAGGAAATAAATAATCAAGGTGGCTTCCAACAGCTTACAGACAGAGACATTCGAACGTTTGAAAAGGTAGAGGATGTTAAGGCTGTTACAAGAAGGAAAATGCTGCAGCAGGAAAGTACGTTTACAATTGGTGAGTACTTAGAGGGGACACAAACCTTTGTAGCCCATTTTCCTTCCGAAGTGAAGGCCGGCTTTGAACTGTCGAAGGGGCGGTTGCCAACAAGTAAAAATGAGGTAGTCGTCGGGTATAATTTTCCTCTCAATCTAGCTAAAAAAGATGCAGATGAGGGCATCTACGATGAGAAGGGGCAGGTAAAAGCGGAATATCGCTATCCAGGGAAGTTAATCGGTGAAACCATGGAACTAACTGTTAGGCAGTTCAAAGATGGAAAGGAAGAAGAGAAGAAAATTCCATTAACAGTGGTAGGAATCTCCAAAAAGCCAACAAAAGAGTGGGCGGAAGACCGAAGTGTATTTATATCGGAAGAGATGTTAAAGGAAATAGAAAGTTTTACGGGAACACCGAAAGGCCTTATGCTTGACCCTAATAATGAAAAATTAGAAGGAATCGATGCTAATGGAGAGACCTATGATGAAGTGAAAATCTATGCCAAAAATATGGAAGCGGTCCAAAGTATTTCAGATCAATTAAAAGAGAAGAAATATGCTACATATTCAGTTGTTAATGAATTAAAAGAAGTCAATATGATATTTATGATTGCAAAAGTGGGCCTAATTTTTATTGGAACAATTGCTATCCTAATTGCTTCAATTGGAATTTATAATACGATGACCATGGCAGTTACAGAGCGGGCACCTGATATTGGTATTATGAAAGCAATCGGTGCAAATCCGAAAACAATTAAACGAATCTTCCTGCTCGAAAGTAGTTACATTGGCTTGATTGGTGCTGTTATTGGAACAATTGTCTCATACGGAATTAGCTTCACTGTAAATTTTGCAGTACCTTTAATTATTAAACAGGCATTTGGACAAGAAACAGATTTAGACATAACGTTTAGTTATATTCCTTCTATTTTACCGATTATTTGTATCTTGATTTGTTACGGAGTCACCCTTCTGTCAGGATACCGACCAGCACAACGAGCAACAAGAGTAGATGTGTTAAAAGCCATGAGAAGAGAAATATAACATAAAATCAGGTTCCAATCGGGGACCTGATTTTTTTTGTCAAAAATAAATTCTGGAAATCGGGACAATCATGGACAACCAATTCTAATCAAATCATATGCTAATAGAAAGATGTATTCGGATTTAGAGGGGAGAGGGAGTCATGATCAACTGGAAAGTTCGTTTAAGAAATAAGCATTGGGTTATTGCATTTATTTCACAAATTATGATTTTAGCACAAATGGTACTAGCTGGATTGAATACTTTAGGGGTAACTAGCTTCCAACTAACAGACTCAGTTCAAAGCACCATTTTAACAATAGTCAATGCAATATTCGTTATTTTATCCATGCTAGGTTTTGTACAAGACCCAACGACCAAGGGCTATGGTGATAGTGAAAGGGCGTTAAACTATAAGGATCCAAATTAATTGGCCATGTTAAGAACAGTGCTAATTTTTATACCCTGTTGATTGGAGCGGAAGGCACGAAGACTCCTGTGGGAGTATGGTTCAGGGGAGACTCCGCAGGCGCAAGCGCCGAGGAGGCTCGCCGAAACACCCACGAACCGCTCGTGCCTGGAGCGGAAATCAGCAGACAAATTTAACAAAGCCTATAAATTAAGGGGTATAAGGATCAGTCATCCTTGCTGATGGCTGACCTTTTTTTGAGGAAGTATGCTGGAAAAATAGGAAATTTCTTTACATTTATTCAGTTAAATAGTTTACTAAATAAGCATACTCCAAAATTTGTGAGGTACTACATATGAAAACATTGAAAAACTATGTGGGTCAATTTCATCCAATCGTATGGGTGTTATTAATTGGGACTGTCTTATCAAGAGGTTCTGCATTTATGACTTTGCCATTTCTCTCAATATATTTATCAAGACACATGGATCTCTCACCAATTATTATTGGTGTAACGGTCGGGATGAGCCCGTTAATGGCAACGGTAGGTGGATTCATTGGCGGCCATTTATCAGACCGCTTTGGACGAAAACCAGTCATGCTTATTGCTTTGTTTACAGTAGCCTTTGTTTATTATGGTTTTACCGTTGCTACTGGTCCGGGATGGTTTATTCTGTTAAATGCCTTAAACGGATTGAGTAATTCGTTCTTTGAACCGACCGCTCAAGCCTTAATGGCCGATTTAACCGAAAAGGATAAGCGGATGAAGGTGTACTCCTTACGATATACAGCCATGAATATCGGAGCTTCCGTTGGTCCACTGATTGGGGCATATTTAGCTAGTACATCAGCAAAATTATCCTTTGCCATAACCGGAACGTTTTATTTGTTTTATGGAATGGTTTTGGTTTTCTTTTTACAAAAACTTGTCTTCCCGAAAGTAGATAATATCAAAAAGGGTGCCTCTTTTGGGGATGCCTTTAGGATTGTTAAAAGAGATAAGGCTTTAAGATATCTTATCTTGGGAATCATCTTGGTGAATATGGGGTACGTTCAAATAGATTCTAATTTACCGCAAATATTAGAAGGAACGGTAGAAAATGGCGTGGTTATATTTTCCATGCTTATTACCATTAATGCAATAATGGTTGTATTGTTGCAGATGCCAATCAGTCACATCGCAGAGAAATTTAGGTTAATGCAGGTCATGGTGGTCGGAGCCGTTTTTATGGCCGCAGGTTTAATTGGCTTCAGCTTTGTTAATGGCTGGGTTACAGCCATTGCTGCCATGGTATTGTTAACGGTGGGGGAAATATTAATCTTTCCATCCAATAGTATGATGATTGATCAACTAGCTCCTGAACATCTTCGTGGAACTTATTTTGGTGCAGCTCAATTTAGAAAGATAGGTAACTTTCTTGGACCAATTATTGGCGGGTTCCTTCTAAGCCATTTTCAAGGGCAGATCATGTTTTGGACCATTGCCTTGTTAACTCTTGGAAGTATTATTTTCTTTTCAAGCGGTAACAAGTCTTTTATTAAAGCATCGGAACAATCAGCGGAAAGAGCGGTTTAATAATGGTTGATAAAAAAAGCCCAAGGACGAAAATGTCCAAGGGCATTTTTTTATCTAAGAATATCCTCGATTCTTGTCAGGGTTTCTTCGTTTAATTGCACACCTGAAGCCTTCACATTTTCTTCTACTTGTTCAGGACGACTTGCACCTACTAACGCACTTGCCACATTACTTTGCCTTAATATCCAAGCAAGAGCTAAATTCGCAAGAGTAAGATTATTTTCAGCACAAACCTCTTTTAAAAGTTCCACTTTATCTAGATTCTCATCCGTTAATAATCCAAATAGACCATTGTATTTCTCCTGAGCAGCACGACTTCCGACAGGAGCTTTTTCACCTTTTTTATACTTACCTGTTAAAACACCTTGTGCAAGCGGTGACCAGACCACCTGACCAATTCCGTGCTTTTCACTTACAGGCAGGACTTCTTTTTCAATATAACGCTGTAGCATGCTGTATTGAGGTTGATTAACTACTATACGGTCTAAAAGTTTCTTATCAGCAAGATGAACCGCCTCTGAAATTTGTTCTGCTGTCCACTCACTTACACCAACGTACAATACCTTTCCTTGACGGATTAGGTCATCAAGTGCACGCAATGTTTCTTCCAGCGGTGTTTCAGGATCATACCTATGGCAATAATAAATATCTACATAGTCAGTGTTAAGGCGCTTTAAGCTAGCATGGCATTGTTCCATGACATGCTTTCGAGAAAGTCCGCGGTCATTAGGACCGTCGCCCATTGGCCAAAATACTTTCGTTGCCAGTACATAGGAATCACGAACATATTTCTTTAGTGCCTTCCCGACAACAATTTCAGCCTCTCCACGCATATAAACATTGGCTGTATCAAAAAAGTTAACGCCTAAATCATATGCTTTATCAATAGACGCAGCTGCATTTTGCTCCTCTACATATCCACCGTATGTAAGCCAACTGCCTAAACTTATTTCACTCACTTTTAAACCGGTATTTCCCAATCGCCGATATTCCATCTAACTTCCCCCTCAGAAAAATTTCGTGACTCAAAATAAAAATACTACATTATTTACTAATTTGTCTACAATTTGGTATAAATTTGGTAATATGGATATAGATAAACAGTTTAGTAGAATCAGTTTGATGATTTATAGTACTTCTTTTTAGATTTATGAATAGGATGAAACTATTCTGAAGAAAGGGGGTCCTTGGATGTCATATTGGACCACAGTATTTGTATTGTTTATTGTCCTATATCTTGTTGTTGAGGAACTCATCTATTATTTTTGGAATCGATATGTATACGGACCTAGCCTTGAAAGAAAAAGCAAATGGAAGAAAAGAATGACTACGATTTGGAAGGTAATTACCACTATACTGACTTTCTTCAAAAAAAAGCAGCCTATTGAAATACAGGAAGCAAATGAGGAAAAGAGCTCAATGTGATGTTGAGCTCTTTTCCTTTTTTTCGTTGGAATCTTCCCTAATTAGACGGCTGATTGCTTTGCTTTTTCTTTTTGATGTAGTAACGAATGGCTTTTATCATCATTGAGAAGCCAAAAAAAACTATAATAATGTATTCTGCTGCCTCCATGACCTTAAAAGGGTTAATAGCCTTCCAAATTAATTTCCGAGGTTCAGTACCCATAACAAGGTCTAAGAAGGAAATCATACCCATCAATCCAGCTGCAATAACAAATGAAACCATTATTTGCTTCAACTGTTTCACCTACAATCTCCATTATGTATATTTTTGTTCTTTAAACTTTCCTTATGCATGCATTTCATAATATTTTTTGGAAGAAATGGATAGTTGAGTTCACGTTGGGGAAAATAACCATTACGAATTGTTAATGGTGAGGTGGTAACTTGTGTCGATCTTGTCAAGTATGTTGAAAAAGAAGCAAAAGAAGAGACAGAATGATAATTATAGACAGCAGCAAGATCCACTTAAGCCAGAGGATTTGCCGATACTTAGGGAATATAAGGATAATATTTCCCGCATAAAAGAAGAGTTTGGGAAAAGTGCTGATATCATCATTCGAGAAGTAAAGATAAGTAGCTACAAAGGAGCTCTTGTATTTGTTGATGGCTTAGCGGACAGTCATTCAATCAGTGACTTTATTTTAGAATCTTTTATGGAAAAAGAACTTCCACTTGAGCGGATTGATCTCTTTCAATACGTGATTGAGAAGGCTGTTGCTCTTGGCAGTATTTTGACGATTGATAATTGGAATCAGGTTTATGATAATTTGTTATCAGGTAATACTGTTATTTTTTTAGAAGGTCACAACCAGGCCATTAGTGCGGAGACAAAGGGTTGGGAAAAGCGAGCCATTTCTGAACCAACAACACAACTCTCTATACGGGGACCGAAGGATTCTTTCACAGAAACGCTCCGTACAAATACAGCTTTAATCCGGAGAAGAATAAAAAGTCCGAATTTATGGTTGGAATCGATGAAAATTGGCACAGTAACACAAACTGACATTGCGTTGATGTATATTAAAGGAATTGCAAACGAGAAAATTATATCTGAAATTAAGGAAAGATTAAATCGGATTGATATTGACGGTATTATTGCCTCAGGCTATGTTGAGCAATTAATTGAAGATCAAACCTGGACAACTTTTCCGACTACCTACCATACCGAAAGACCAGATGTGGTTACTTCTCATTTACTCGAAGGGCGAATTGCCATTATTATTGATGGCACACCATTTGTACTTACCGCGCCTGCGATTTTTATTCAATTTTTTCAGGCGCCAGATGATTATTATTCACGCTTTGATATTTCAACCGGTATCAGGATTCTAAGAATCTTGGCGTTTTTGATTGCCCTTATTGGACCTGCTACCTATATAGCGGCTACAACCTTTCATCAGGAAATGATTCCAACTACTATGGCGATTGCGATTGCGGCGCAAAGAGAGAGTGTTCCCTTTCCGGCTTTTGTAGAAGCATTAATCATGGAGGTCACATTTGAAATTTTAAGGGAGGCAGGATTGAGACTTCCGCGAGCTGTTGGTCAGGCTGTTTCTATTGTGGGTGCACTCGTTATTGGTCAGGCTGCTGTGCAAGCTGGGTTCGTTTCCCCAGTAATGGTTATCGTTGTGTCAATCACAGCCATTGCTAACTTTTCAACACCTATTTTTGCGATGGCGATTGCAGCCAGATTGCTTCGTTTTGCTTTAATGGGATTAGCCACCATTCTAGGTTTTTATGGAATGATGCTGGGACTAATGTTTATAGCGATACATTTATGTTCGCTCCGCTCGTTCGGAATTCCTTATATGATGCCGATTGCACCTTTTAGCATCCGTAACCAGCAAGACGTATTTCTCCGGTTTCCTATTTGGGCTTTTAAAAATAGACCACAATTTATTAGTCAAGGCAATATAGTTAGAACAGGGGAAAATCAAAAGCCAGGACCACCTAAAGCTGATGAGCAACAAAAGGATCAATCAGATAAAGGTGATCAGTCATGAAAAAAAGTTTAATTACATTTGTAATAATGCTTTTGCTTTTACCCGTTATTAGTGGCTGCTGGAATCAGAAGGAATTGACGGACCTTGCCTTTGTCATGGCAATGGGAGTGGACAAAGGTAAAGAAAAGAAATTTGATGTGTCCTTTCAACTTGTGAATCCTAGCAATGTATCAGCTGGTCAAACGGGCGGAGGTAACGGTCTGCCCATTGCTGTTTATAGAAGCTCTGGGGATACGATTACTGAAGCAGCAAGAAATGCTACAAAGAAGGTTTCAAGAAGGCTTTATTACGCACATACAAACGTGGTGGTCATAAGTGAAGAGGTGGCAAAGGAAAGCTTGCTATATGTGCTGGATGCATTGGACAGGGATCCAGAATTTCGAACCACTACTGAATTAGTCATCGCAAAAGGTTCGAAAGCAGAGGACATAGTTACAACGCTGACCATACTAGATCGACTTCCTGTAACTAAAATTACAAAGCAAATTAAATTCTCAGAATCTATGCTTGGTGAAAATATGAGCTTAAATATTGATGATTTTCTTAATGGGTTACTAAGTAAGGGGAAACAGCCTATAGCTAATGGTTATAGGCTTGTTGGTGACAAACCAAAAGCAAGGAAAGCCGAAAATCTTCAAAAAACCACAACGGATGCTTTACTTCAATCTGATGGCTTAGCTGTTTTTAATAAGGGAAAATTACGTGGCTGGATCAAACATGATAAATCCCGTGGTATTATCTGGGTTTTGGATAAAGTAAAAAGTACGGATATAAATATTAACTGGAAAGGAAAGAAAAATGCACTTTCCGTTTCACCGATTCGTTCTAAAACAAAGGTTTCTGTTCGTATTGTGAATGATAAACCGATAATAAATGTAAAGAATGAGAATGAAGGGTGGATTAGCGAAGCGAATACGGCAATAGATTTAGATAATCCAGAAGTTATCGCTCAAATTGAAAAATTAACGGAGAAAGAAATAACCAAGCAAATTCATGCCTCGGTGAAGGAAGCTCAAAAGTTAAAGTCAGATATTTTAGGATTTGGTGAAAAGGTTCACATTGCAAATCCTCATTTATGGAAGAAAATACAAGGAAATTGGGATGAAGAATTTGCAGATTTAAAAGTGAATGTCCATGTAGATTCTTATATTCGCAGACAAGGAATTCGAACCAAGCCATTTTGGTCAATTATGCAGCAATAGCTTTTTAGAAAGGGGGATGTGGGTTGGAGAAAGCAAAAATAAAGGCATCACAACTATTCGTGCTTGTTGTGCTGTTTGAGATGGGCAGTGCGATACTTGTAGGTCTTGGAGCACAGGCGAAACAAGATGCATGGATAAGCATTTTGCTCGGTTTAGTGGGCGGATTAGGAGTTTTCCTAATATACTATCGTTTGTTTCTCTATTATCCAGATCTCCCTTTAACGAGCTATGTACAAAAGATAACCGGAAAATGGATAGGACGAATGATTGGTTTCTTTTACGTTATTTATTTTTTATATTGCGCATCCAGGGTGTTGCGGGATTTTGGAGAATTATTAACGTCGACTATATATACAAATACACCGTTAATTGTTATTAATTGCTTAATGATTGTGACCATTATTTATGCTATACATAAAGGATTTGAGGTTATTGCAAGAGTTGGCGAACTATTTTTTATGATTATCTATATAATGGCTGTTGTGGGCTTTTTACTCGTCATGATTTCCGGACTAATCCATTTACAAAATCTAAGGCCCATATTAGAGAACGGAATTATGCCAATTGTAAAGACATTTCTCGGTGAAACGATCACATTCCCATTTGGTGAAATGGTTGTATTTACGATGTTACTTCCATATATAAATGATCCGAAAAAGGTAAAGATTGTTTGTATGGGTGGGATGATTTTAAGTGGAATTAACATTACAATAACAGCGGTTATTAATATTGCGGCTCTAGGAACGGATCTGTTTGTGAGAGCTAATTTTCCGCTGTTAACCACCATTAGTAAAATCCGAATAGCTGAATTTATCGAACGGCTCGATGTTTTCTTTATGCTTTATCTAATTGTAGGCGGTTTCTTTAAGATTACGTTA
Organism: Neobacillus sp. Soil_C_43; assembly: GCF_057656715.1. NCBI lineage: Bacteria > Bacillati > Bacillota > Bacilli > Caryophanales > Bacillaceae > Neobacillus > Neobacillus sp. Soil_C_43. The sequence goes on along the minus strand of NZ_JBDGJV010000003.1, from coordinate 139,090 downwards.
TATTTCTATGCGGGAGTTGCAGGAGCAGCAGATATTTTCAAATTTGATAAACTCCGCAACCTCAGTATTTCGCTAGGGGGCTTTGTCTTATTTGCCTCTGTAACAATTGCATCTAATTTTGCTGAACACATTAAAGAAGGACTTCGTGTTGTTCCAGTTTATTTACATTGGCCTTTTCAAATCATTATTCCGTCGATGCTTTTGGTCATTGCCTTTTTTCGTAATCGGAAAAAGAAAGCAAATTAATAAGAAAAGCGGAAGCGCCTTGTTCAGCCCCGACAGGCAAATGTTCTTCTGCAAAAAAAGTCGCTCTTTGACTTTTATTGCAGAAGGTTATTTGACCCGAGGGGCTAGGCGCTGGAGTTGGACAATTCTCGAAGTTGAATTATACTTTCTAATTATGTGAAAAAGACTGCCTTTTTGGGCAGTCTTAATTTTAGTTCTTTTTAGAGTTATGTTGCTTAATTGGTAATACAATGCTGACAGTTGTACCAAGGTTTTTTTGACTATCAAAATGAATGGTTCCCTTGTGTGATTGAACAATTTTATAGCTTACTGTTAAGCCTAATCCAGTCCCTTTTTCCTTTGAGGAGTAGAAAGGTTCGCCAATTTTTTCTAATCTCTCTTTTGAGATACCACATCCACTGTCCTTAATGGTAATACAAATCTTCTCAACTGCTTGCTCGGCACTAATCATTACCGATTTACCTTGTTGGGATGCCTCTATCGCATTTTTAATAATATTAATAAATAATTGTTTTAATTGGTTTGGTTCACACTCAAGTATAAGAGGTTCTTTCGGGAAATTGGAATTGATTTGGATATTATATAAGCTTGCTTCTGTGCTGAGCAATGAAATAACATCCTTCAACAGTTTATGAATATCTGCGTTTGTAAACTTAAGAACCTGTGGTTTTGCCAAGAGAAGAAGCTCTCCTACAATATGATTAATCCGATCAAGTTCGTCTAACATGATTTGATAGTAATATTGATGCTTCTTATCCTCCATTTGTAAAAGCTGAACAAAACCCTTTAAAGAAGTAAGGGGATTCCTAATCTCGTGAGCAACACTCGCAGATAACTCACCAACAACAGAAAGTTTTTCTGTTCTTCTAAGACGTTCCTCGGTTTTTCTTAGAGTAGTCACATCTCGTCCATAGCCAATAATTCCAGTAATGGCACCTTCAATATTGATAGGGAGTGACGTACATTGTAAAGTAATCATTTCTCCGTTTGCATGTGGAATCTTGATCTCGTACATAACAGGTTTCACTTCTTCGACAACGGAGGCAATAAAATGGTTAACTTGCTCATGATACTTTTTCGGTAATAAGGATTTTACATTTTTTCCAATGATATCATCTTTGTTAAAACCAGTAATGACCTCGAAGTGAGGATTGAGATTCGTAATATTTCCTTTCAAATCCATTAGATAAACTATATCAGGACTGTATTCAAATAATGATTTATATTGCTGTTGGCTTACCAAGAGTTCTCTAGCCATTTTCTTTTTCTCGGTAATATCACGACCAATAATGACCAGCCCCTGCCGGCTGCCATCTGGATTGAAAAGAGGGACTTTAATCGTATCAAAGGTTTTTGTCGTTCCGTCTGGTACGGGAAGAACTTCTTCAATGCGAATAATGTCACCATTTTTCCAAGCTTCCTCATCCGAGGTTTCACAATACCGGAGGGCATCCGCATAAAAATCTGTATACTCAGCTAACTCGGAGTCCTTCTTGCCACGATAATCCACATGTTCAAGCTGAAACAATTGCAAACCAAAATTATTGGCCTCAATCCATCGTCCTTCTCCATCCTTAAAGTTAACAAAGTCAACCATCGCGTTAATTAAGGTGGATAAGCGCTTTTGGTCTTCTCGTGAGACGGATAATTCATTGGTCTTATTAATGAAGAAATAAATGAATCCTCCAGTAATGAGGATATAAAGGACCTCTTTAGAACGTTCAATAATCCAAATAAGCGAAGTAGGAACGAATGTTTCGATAAGATAATTTGAACCATATATCCAAATTAAACTACCTAAGAAATAGAATAGGACTAGTTTTAATTTTTGTTTCTGCATGGAAATCTCCAGTTCTTTCAAGGAAGCATGTTCTCCTAGAATGAGTAATATATATCTATTGTATATAGTACTAAAAAATTATTTATTTTGGAATAATGCAATACTGGAAAAAAGCAGAGGAGCACTTGGATTGCAGCCTCTGCTTCATTATATTGGTATGTAATTGAACAGTGTTAAGACCTTAATGCATATTCTTTGACCATTTCTTTTGTGACGAGCTTTCGGAAAGGAATGATCCCTTGCTTTGCTAGGGTGTTAATTTGATTTGTCATTTCATTAATATTATCGGTTGTGAACTCTTTTCCCTGCTTGCATAAAAATAACGCTTCTTCGATATAAAGCTCTCTTTGCTGGTCGAGCAGCAGGAAGCGATTAATCTTTTTGTTTTGCTTGTTTACATGTTCGGATATTGCTTTATGTACGCTCATGTTTTTCATCTCCTATGGTTAATTTAATTAAGGATTGGCTTTGTTAAATTTGTCTATTGATTTCCGCTCCAGGAGCTTCGCTTTCCGTGGGTGTTTCGGCGAGCCTCCTCGGCGCTAGCGCCTGCGGGGTCTCCCCTGAACCATACTCCCACAGGAGTCTTCGCTCCTTCCGCTCCAATCAATAGTAAAAAAAAATCAACAATGTTCTTTAACATAGCTAAGTATTAGTATATTCTTCTGCCAAGTATGAGCAGATCTCTTTCAATGCCATCAAGTTCTGCAATCTTCGGAAGATGTGCCCATTTTTCAAAGCCAAAGCTATTAAAAAGCTTTATGCTGGGTTCATTGTGGCCAAAGATAAAACCAAGTAAGGTCTTAATTTCAAGGGCTGGGCAAGCATCTATTGCTTTTTGTATAAGAAACTTACCGAGTTTCTTTCCACGAAAATCTTGATGAATATATATACTGATTTCAGCTGTTCCATTATAGGCTGGTCTGCCATAAAACGACTGATAACTTACCCATCCGCAAATTGATCCTTGACTTTCGACTACCCAAAGTGGACGAAAGGAAGGGGAGTGCTCGTGAAACCATTGGGTCCGGCTTTCAACAGTTACTGGCTCAAGGTCAGCGGTAACCATTCTCCCTGCAATGGTTGAATTGTATATGTCAACGATAATCGGTAAATCAGTTATTTCTGCATCTCTTATTGTGAAAGAATCGTACATACTCTAGTCCACTCCATTAGATAATAATTTAATTAGATTTTATGATATCCTTCCAAACATACATTTTCAATCATAATTTTTCGTTTACTTCATATTAAAAGAAAAAAGCTGACTCATTGTGTTGAGTCAGCCTTCTTCTTGATGGGAGAGCGCTGTGTCACCCCATCATTCGTTTCGATGCCAATACACTTACCAACGGTGTGCTTTGGCATTGCTCCTTAAGATGATCGCGTTTTGAGTTAATTGAGTTTCTCCATTCACCTGTGACTTCTGGCGTTTCGGCCTAGTATTTGTGTGATGGAAAAGCTCTGAGTGTTGATCTAAATGATCTTTGTAGCTCATCAAGAATCACCTCATCATAGGATTTGAAACGATGATATTCACTATGGAACATCACTATTATTATTTGTAAAATGAACAGAAATTAGTCACGTAATTAAATAACTGTGATGCATGAAAAAAGATGGAATGGTTTATTATAATGAAGCAGAACGAACTATCTAAAAATAAATTTGACGGACTATCTTTGATTTAGTGGATGAAGGACAAAATTCGATTTGAATACAAAGGTTTTGTCTTTCATAGGGTTGATGAAGGACAAAATTCGATTTGAACACAAAGATTTTGTCTTTCATACGGTGGATGAAGGACAAAATTCGATTTGAATATAAAGGTTTTGTCTTTCGTAGAGTTAATGAAGGACAAAATTCGAATTGTATACAAAGGTTTTGTCTTTCATAGGGTTGATGAAGGACAAAATTCGATTTGAACACAAAGGTTTTGTCCTTCATAAGGTGGATGAAGGACAGGACAAGCTTGAAATGCCGTAGGTTTGTCTTTCACCAAGACTCAAGCACAAAATAGATCAAATGAAACCGCTTCAAAAACCTTAATAAAGTGTTCACATGTATCGTCATAAAATTGAGGTACAATGAATACGTAAATTAGTTTGTGAGATTATTCACGTAACTAAAATAACAGCGTGGTAAACAAAAGAGGCGAACGAATGATGGTACATCTATCAATAAGCGCACTTCTCATACGATTCCTTTTGGGTGGTTTAGCAGTTGTCGCTTGTACAGTAGTAGCAAAAAAATTGGGAGAAAAAGCAGGAGGAATTTTTGCAGCCTTTCCTGCAGTGTATTTGGCGGCATTTTTAACAATAGGACTTGATTTTCATGGTGGGCAGCTGATTTCACATTCGATAATGTTATCCAGGGGAGCTATCTTTGGAATGGCAATCAACATCATAGTTGCTCTTATCGCAGGCTATCTTTTACCAAAAGTAGGCTGGAAGCGGGGCATCCTTCAATCCATGGCTTTCTGGTTCACTATATCAATAGTAGTTGTCATTATTACATCCCATTAAACGAAAAGGTGACAAGCATGAATAAACAGGACTTATTTATTCGATTCCTACTCGGAGGAACCGCGGTTTCACTTAGTTATTTAATTACAATCGTTTCACCGTGGAAGATGCTAGCCGGAATTTTTGCTGCTTTTCCTGCCGTAATGCTAACAGCAGTTATCATGGTCGGAATTGCTTCCGGTACAAAGAAAGCAACCAATATTGCCCGAGGGTCTGTATATGGAATGATGGGCGGAATTATTTGCGTAATTACGGTCCTCCTTACCTTGCAATCCACTAGTAATTGGCTCTTAAGTATTACCATGGGATTGCTATCATGGCTAACAAGCTCCATTGCTATCTCCACATTTAGAGAACGTTTGGCGATAAAAAAAGCCGTACGACAAATATAAATTGGGAAAAATCCTTCAGCGCTACCCGAGCTGAAGGATTTTTTTAACAAGATTCATCACTTTTGACTTGTATTATCTGAAATTTCGGAATAAAATAAAATTAACATACCAACCGGTAGGTATGTTTTCGGATAACCTATCATATACTTTCTAAGAAGAAAACTAGAATAAAAGAATAGAATGGAGTGAAGGAAATGCATTTACGTTTGACCGACGAGCAAAAAATGGTGCAGAAAACAATTAGAAGATTTGTTGAAAAAGAACTCATTCCACTTGAAAACGACGTATTAAGAAACGAACGAGAAGGTAAACCAAGTCTCCCTCCAGGAAAATTAAAAGAGCTCCAATTAAAGGCAAAGGAAGCAGGCTTCTGGGGCATTAATACACCTGAAGAATACGGCGGTGCTGACTTAGGACAAATGATGATGGCCATCGTGTTGATGGAAGTCTCGAAAACCTTTGTTCCATTTCAGTTTGGCGGCTCTGCAGATAATATTCTGTACTATGGAAATGAAGAACAAAAACAAAAATATTTAATTCCAACCATCAATGGTGAGAAAAAATCTTGCTTCGCCATGACTGAACCTGGGGCGGGCTCTGATACACAAAATATCAAAATGACCGCAGTTAAGGATGGAAATGAATGGGTGTTGAATGGTGAAAAAACATTTATTACAGGTGGTAATGAAGCCGACTTCGTCATGGTTATTGCCATTACAGATAAAGAAAAGCATCAAGAAACACGTGGCCGAGAAGGTGTGACCTGCTTTATTGCCGACCGCGATATGGGCTGGAAATCGGAGTATATACATACGATGGGAGAATGGGGTCCAGCCGGCTTAGTATTTGATAATGTCCGTGTTCCTGAGGAAAATATCCTGGGTGAATTACACAAGGGCTATAATCTGGGACTTGAATGGATTGGTTTTGCAAGATGGATTGTTGGTGCAAGAGCAGTTGGATCGGCAGAACGTTTATTGCAAATGGCAATTGATTATTCGAAAGAACGAATTACCTTTGGTAAACCGATTGCAGAAAGACAAGCCATCCAATGGCAAATCGCGGATTCTGCCGTTGAACTTGAGGCTGCAAGATGGTTAGTTTTAAACGCAGCGTTTACGCTTGACCAAGGGGAGGATAACCGTCACCTTGCTTCCATGGCGAAACTATACGGCTCCAATATGGGGAATAGAGTAGTTGACCGCGTCCTACAAATTCATGGCGGGATGGGCTACACAAGAGAATTGCCAATTGAACGTTGGTACCGGGAAGCTCGCCTTTGGAGAATTTACGATGGTACCGATGAAATTCAGCGCATGATTATCGCACGTAACCTTATAAAGGGGCACGTAAAGGTTGGTCAATACGTATAAATTGTAAGCGCTAACTAAAAAGAAAAACAGGAGGAGTAGAAATGGCTGGTAGATTTGATGGAAAAGTGGCATTTGTAACAGGCGGAAGCCGTGGAATCGGAAAAGGGATTGTTGAGCTTTTTGCCGAAGAAGGCGCAAAAGTAGCCTTTATCGACCTAAATGAAGAAGCATTAAGCCAAACAACTAGTGAATTAAAAGAAAAAGGGTACGAAGTATACTCTAAAGTGGCAAATGTTACCGATGCCGAGCAGGTAGAAAATGCGGTAAAAGAGGTTTACGAAACCTTCGGATCGGTTGATGTTTTAGTAAATAATGCGGGAGTCATCCGTGACAATCTATTATTTAAAATGACAGATTCTGATTGGCAAACAGTCATGGATGTACATTTAAAAGGCTCATTTAATGCGGCACGTGCCGTACAAAAATATATGGTGGAACAAAAATATGGACGTATCATCAATATTTCTTCCACTTCTGCCCTTGGTAATCGCGGCCAAGCCAACTATGCTGCCGCCAAAGCTGGGTTGCAGGGATTCACAAAGACACTGGCAATTGAACTTGGAAAATACGGCATTACGGCCAACTCCGTAGCACCAGGCTTTATCGAAACAGAAATGACGAAAGAAACCGCTGCAAGAATTGGAATTCCATTTGAGCATCTCATTCAAGCAAGCGTTGCTAATATTCCGGTTGGAAGAAGTGGAAAGCCAGCGGATATTGCCAATGCTGTAGCCTTCTTTGCAGACGAAAGATCGTCCTTTGTTAATGGACAGGTAATCTATGTGGCCGGCGGACCAAAATGCTAATTATGTGAGGTGAGGATGAATTGTTTAAAGATCAAATAGGTAAACAATCAAACAAGGTGAAAAATACCGTTGAAAGAGGAGCCGTCAAGAAATTTGCGGAAGCTATTGGCGACCTTCATCCTATTTATGTTGATGAGGACACAGGAAGATTGTCTCGATATAAAAACAATATTGCCCCTCCCACCTTTCCAAGAGTATTCGATTATGGAGTAGTTGAGGGCTTGAACCTGCCTAATAAAGGCTTAATTCACGGGGAACAAACCTTTCACTATGCACGACCATTATTGGTTGGGGAAGACGTTTACTGCTTTTCCAAGGTAAAAAACTACTTTGAGAAAAAAGGGAATTTTGGTGAAATGGGATTCCTTGTCCTTGAAAGCTTTGGTGAGGATGAGGCAGGGAATGTCATCTTTAGTTCAACTTCAACAGTTGTCATATCTGAAGCTGTGAGGAAGGTGTTGGTAAAGTGAGTACACTAGCACAATTACAAGTGGGTGAGTCAATTAATGAGGTTCAGCTTGCCCCTGTTTCAAGGATGGATCTTATTAAATATTCTGGTGCTTCAGGGGATTTTAACCCGATACACACCATTGATGAGGAAGCCAAAAAAGCGGGGTTGCCAGGAATCATTGCACATGGAATGTGGACTATGGGGAATTTGGCAAAGCTCTTTACTTCTTATTATGAAGAGGGCTTTGTTAAGGATTACTCCATCCGCTTTAAGGGCATGGTGTTTTTAAATGATGTTGTTACGCTCAAAGCAACGTTATTAGAAAAACAGGAAAACACCCTCCGTTTCCAGGTTCAAGCAGTGAACCAGCAAGGAAATGAAGTGTTAAAGGGTGAGGTAGTTTATCACCAATACGAAGTGGTTAGAGAATAATAGGATTAGAAAAGTTTCCCGGCATGGAAGAGGTTTCTCGCCTTCATGCTGGGTTTATTTCTATCAAATTTCAGGGAAGCATGAATGAATATTAATAAAGGGTGATGAAATGACGACCAAAATGAAAGTGAACTATCAGCCGCCAGTTTTTTCGACAGTAGAAGAAGAAAGGCTGCATTTAAAACAAAAATTAGCCGCCGCCTTTCGTTTGTTTTCTAAATTTGGCTTTGATGAAGGGGTTGCAGGACATATTACTGCACGTGACCCAGAACGAAAGGATCATTTTTGGGTGAATCCTTTTGGTATGCACTTTAGTCAAATCTGTGCCTCTGATTTAATTCTCTGTAATCACGAAGGCGAAGTGGTGGAAGGACATTATCCTGTAAACCGAGCCGCCTTTGCCATCCATTCTCAAGTCCATGCTGCACGACCTGACGTTATTGCTGCTGCCCATGCTCATTCTGTTTACGGTAAATCCTGGTCTTCCCTTGGGCGACTTCTTGACCCAATCACACAGGATGCTTGTGCTTTCTATCGCGATCATTCCTTATACGACGACTTTACCGGTGTAGTTCTAGAAATCGAAGAAGGAAGACGGATTGGAAAAGCACTTGGAAACAATAAGGCATGTATTTTAAGGAACCACGGTTTGCTTACAGTTGGAGGATCTGTTGATGAAGCGGCATGGTGGTTTATTACGATGGAACGTTCCTGTCAGGCGCAGCTTCTTGCAGAGTCAGCAGGCAAACCTGTTGTCATTGATGATGAAGACGCAAAAGCGACCTATGAAACAGTAGGCGTTCGTACTGCTGGCTGGTTCCAATTTCAGCCATTATGGAATCGTATCGTGAAAGAACAGCCGGATCTTTTAGATTAATGACCCTAATCTGAAAAGAGGACACATTCTCTTTTCAGATGTATACATATGGATTTGGGAGGATTGGCCATGAAAATAGGTGTAGCAGGTACCGGTGCAGTAGGAGGCTATTTCGGTGCTCTCTTAAAAAAAGCGGGAAACGAAGTGATTTTTCTAGCACGAGGAAAGAATTTGGAAAGAATGCAGGCAGAAGGATTAACGGTTGAAAGTGAAGTGGACCGTTTCACTGTTGATGGAGATTTTACAGAAAGTTATGAGTCGTTTGTCGATATTGACCTCTTGCTATTTTGTGTTAAATCAACCGATACCAAAGAGGTTGCGGAGAAATTCCGTCCCCTGTTAAAAGCATCCTGCTTGATTATGACCCTCCAAAATGGAGTGGATAATGAAGAAATTCTAAGAGGAATTTTTGGGGAAGAACGTATTTTATCTGCAGCTACGTATATTCAAGCAATGGTGACAGATTCGGGTGTGGTGAAACAAATTGGAGTGCCTCCGCAGTTAGTTATTGGCGCCTTAGACAGTCATTCAGCGGAAAAAGCAAATGAAATTTCCACTCTGTTTAATGCTGCCAATATCATAACCTATCCGTCCGCCAATATTTTACACATTAAGTGGAAAAAGCTACTATGGAATGTCACCTTTAACCCGTTAACAGCCTTAATGGAAGTTAAGGTTGGCGCAATTTACGACGATGAAGGTCTATATCAAACAGCTCTAACTATCTGTAAAGAGGCAATCGCTGTAGCAAATGCCGCTGGAATGGAAATCGAAGAAGATTTCTATGAAACGATTTTCGCTCAAGGGAACCTTGCGAAAGAACATCAACCCTCCATGCTCCAGGATAAATTGAAAGGGAAAGCCTTGGAGGTAGAATCCATCTGCGGGTACATTGTAAAGAAAGGAAGAGAAGTAAAGGTGGATACCCCAGTTATGGAAACCATCTATCATCTTTTAAGTTATCAAACTAAAAACAAATTCTAATAGCGAGGTGAAATTACTTGGAGGTACAACAAGAACGTCCCTGGATGGACCATTATCCCGAGACCACGGACCTTTCTTTTGAGATTCCGGAATGTAACCTATATATATTGTTAGAAAAGACGGTAGAACAATACGGTGAACAATTCGCTATTATCTATGAAGAAGAAAAAATCACATATTACCAATTGAAGAATCAAGTAGACCGACTTGCAAATGCTTGGAAACAGCTTGGGATTCAAAAAGGAGAACGGCTGGGGTTAATGGTATCGAACCAGCCTTTCTATGTGATTTCCTATTATGCAGCTTTAAAACTTGGAATGATTGTCGTTCAAATTAATCCGCATTATACCCCACGAGAATTACTAGAAATTTTCCATGACTCAGAGGTAGCTTATTTAGTTTCAGAACCTGAAAACCTGGAGAAAGTAAGATACCTACAAAATTCCCATTCCTTTAAATATATTTTTGTAACTGAAAGAACCATAGAGTCAGATTGCTTTTCATGTATTCTCGATTTAATCCGTCATGCCGAACCATTACAAGAAACATGTTCCATCAATGCTAAGGAGGATATTGCTGTTATTCAATACACCGGCGGTACAACGGGGAAAAAGAAAGGAGCTATGCTAACCCATTTTAATTTAATTGCCAATGTCATTCAAAGTAAGGCTCTCTACGGCGAGCGAATGTTCGTTGGTGAAGAAACCATTCTAACAGCTACCCCGCTTTATCATGTGTACGGGATGACAAGTGGAATGAACCTTGGTATTTATATCGGTGCTGCAAATGTGTTAGTGAATAAATTTGAGATTAAAAAGGTTCTTGAAATAATTCAAGCACACAGACCGACTTTCTTCCCGGGTGTACCCAAAATGTATAATGCCTTTGTTCATTACCCTGAGATAGACTGCTACGATTTAACCTGTTTTAAAATGTGCTCAAGTGGTTCCGCACCACTTCCAGTTGAAATGATCAAAAAATTTGAAGGGTTGACGGGCGTTTCAATTGGGGAAGGTTATGGGCTATCAGAAACCTCACCCACGACGCATCGAAATCCGCCAGAAGGGTTGACCAAAATAGGAAGTATCGGAATACCTGTGCCAAAAACAGATTGTCGAATTGTGGATGACAATGGCGAGGACCTTCCAGAGAAAAGTATTGGGGAATTATTAATTAAGGGTCCACAGGTGATGCTAGGCTACTGGAATAAGCCGGAGGAAACCAATCAGGCCCTTCGCGATGGCTGGTTCTATACTGGTGACCTCGCAACGATGGATGAAGACGGTTATTTTTATATCGTTGGCAGGAAAAAAGAAATGATCATTGTCGGTGGCTTTAATGTCTATCCTCAAGAAGTGGAAGGGATCCTTTATGAACATCCGGATATACTCGATGCCGCTGTGGTCGGAATCCCTGATAAAGAATCTGGTGAGCTGGTAAAAGCATTTATCGTGCCAAAAGCCGGAGCTGAAATTAATAGTAACGATTTAAAGAGTTACTGCTATCAACATCTTACCCGATACAAGGTACCCAAACAATTTGAAATCATTGATACTCTGCCGCGCAATGCAGTAGGAAAAGTATTAAAGCGAGTTCTACTAGAAGAGGCAAAAAATCGAGTGTAAGGACATTTGGAGGTGTCATATGAATTTTGAATTAGATGAAGACATTCTTTTTTTGAAAAAGAACGTCAGGGATTTCATACAGACAGAAGTCGAGGCAGTTGCCATGCAAATTGAAGAAGAGAACCACATTCCGGAAAGGATTATCCAACTATCAAAGGAAATGGGTCTCTTTGGTTTAAGTATTCCTGAAGAGTACGGTGGTCTTGGAATCGGGATGGTCGGCAAATGCGCCTTATACGAGGAAATTGGGCAAACACATAACGGATACACGACCTTAATTGGAGCCCATACCGGTATTGGATCAGTAGGAATTGTAGAAATGGGGAACGAAGAGCAAAAGAGAAGGTATTTACCTGATATGGCGAACGGGGATAAAATCGGCGCTTTCGCTTTAACGGAGCCTGCCGCCGGTTCTAATGCCGCCAATTTAAAAACAACAGCTGTAAGAAAAGGGAATACTTACATTCTTAACGGTTTAAAGCATTATATTACTAACGCAACTGAAGCGAGTGTTTTTACAGTGATGGCGGTAACCGACCCGGAAAAAGGAGCGAAAGGAATTACCTCTTTTATTGTAGAAAAGGATTTTCCAGGGTTTCAGGTCGGTGCCGTTGAGAAAAAAATGGGCTTACGTGGATCCCATTCAGCGGAATTAATTTTTGAGGATTGTGAAGTTCCGGTTGAAAACGTGCTAGGTGTAGAGGGGCAAGGCTACGTGAATGCGTTGAAAATTTTAGCAAACGGCCGTGCGGGCTTGGCCTCTCGTAATCTTGGTTCCTGTCAAAAGCTTTTGGACATGTCTACAAGATATGCCAAAGAACGTATTCAATTTGGAAAGCCGATTATCTCAAACCAGGCCGTGAGCCATATGCTGGCAGAGATGGCGGTGGAAATAGAAGCGTTAAGGTCGTTTACTTACAGGGTGGCATGGATGGTAGAGCAAGGAATGAAGGTCATTAAAGAGGCGGCAATGCTTAAGCTATATGGATCAGAGGTTTACAACCGGGTTGCAGATAAAGCCGTACAAATCCACGGGGGCCTTGGCTATATTGCGGATTACCCAGTGGAACGCTTTTATCGTGATGCAAGGATTACAAGAATCTATGAAGGAACATCAGAGATTCAGAAAAATATCATTGCTGCCCAGTTAGAAAAAGAATACAGCTAATCTAGTAATATAGGAGGATATTCATGAATGATATTGTGATTCTTAGTGCCGTGCGCACACCAGTCGGCAGGTATGGCGGTGCATTAAAAAGTATGAATTCAGGGACTCTTGCTTCCATTGTTATTAAAGAGGCGGTGAAAAGAGCAGGAATTATACCTGATCAGGTCGATGAAGTCATCTTAGGTGAAGTGCGTCAATCTACTGAATCCTCCAATGTGGCTAGAGTGGCGGCATTACGAGCAGGGGTCCCTGAAACTGCACCGGCTTTTACCATTAACCGCTTATGTGCATCAGGGCTACAGGCTATTGCATCAGGTGCCCAGCAAATCTCTAGCGGGCAAGCGGAAATCGTTGTGGCCGGTGGAACAGAAAGCATGAGCAATGCCCCTCTTTATCTCAGAAACTCTCGATTTGGCGGTGATAACGCAAAACTAATCGATTCCAATACGGAAGCAGGACAGCAGCCCCAGGAAATTTATGGAGGACAGCTTGGGATGGGGATCACAGCTGAAAATGTCGCTGAGAGATTTTCGATTTCACGGGAGGATCAGGATGCTTTTGCATTTGAGAGTCAATTACGGGCTGCTGCAGCTATAAAAAATAACCGATTTGAGGATGAAATCGTCTCCGTTGAGGTGAAAGGAAAAAAGAGTTCAATTACGTTTTCGGTGGATGAACATCCAAGACCGGAAACCACGATTGAAACATTAAGAAAGCTTAAATCTGTTTTTAAAGAAAATGGCACAGTCACGGCTGGTAATGCCTGTGGACGCAATGATGGGGCAGCTGTCTTAGTGTTAACGTCTCGTAGTCATGCAGAAGGATTGGGATTGAAACCGATGGCAAGAATCGTTGATTGGTCAGTGGTCGGAGTCTCACCAGAGGTTATGGGAATTGGTCCGGTCCCAGCTGTGAAAAAGCTGTTGGAGCGAACAGGGTTTACACTTGCTGATATTGATTTATTTGAGTTAAATGAAGCCTTCGCCTCCCAGGCATTAGCTGTGATTCGTGAATTAAATCTTGATCAAGATAAGGTAAATGTGAACGGTGGTGCGATTGCTCTTGGACATCCGCTTGGGGCCACGGGTGCAAAAATCATCACTACTTTAATTAACGAACTAACCCGACAACAGAAAAAAAGAGGTATTGCTACTTTATGTGTTGGCGGAGGACAGGGAATGGCCATGATGGTAGAGATTACTACTTAAAGGAGAAAGACGAATGAAAATGCCCGAACTACATCAACATTTTTCGACTATATGGGTTTTAGTGGTGAATGGTCGGATACGTTTCAGTTAGAAATCGGCATGCAGCCGCATTTGCTTCAGGATGACGGAACGGTTCATCCTGGGGTCTTCTCCACTATGCTTGATATTATAATGGGAGCAAACATCTCTGTAGAGACCCAGTCATTCGCCGCGACCATTAATCTAAATCTATCATTCTTTGATCTTTTACCAAAAGAAAAATATCGTGCAGAAACAACAATATTGAACCAAGACGGAAAATATGTCACGGCTGAAGGGACCATTTACGATCAAAATCATTCTCTAATTGCGAAAGGGATAGGGACATTTAAAACAAGTCCAATTATACAAGGATAGTAAGTAGGTGGGGATAAATTGTCGGTCTTGAATACGGAGCTTCATAAATATATAGAGAATAATCCGTTCAATAACCATATCGGTTTTGAACTAGTAACTGAAAAGAAAGATGAAATCCTTCTTAAGCTTTCACTGAAAAGAGAGCTTCTAAATACTAATAAAACTGTTCACGGAGGAGTACACGCCTCCATGCTGGATACCGTGAATTCCATCGTTCTTCGGTCTATTTATCAATCCCCGGTAGCAGCTATGAATTTGGATGTACATTATTTTTCACCAGCTAATTCTGGTCATCTCTTTGCTAAAGCTAAAATCCTTCAAAAGGGCTATAAACTGGCTACTATAGAAGCGGAAATAGTTGATGATCATCAACAATTGATAGCAAAAGGAACAGGCATCTATCGGATTATTAGAAGAGCATAGTGTCCGGAAGACTTTTCTACTATACTAATGAGGAATTTGTCGAATGACTGGATGTTGAATATTCTAAAAATTTCTAATATTATAAGATTAATAACATACCAACTAGTTAGTATGTTTGCGTTGATATAAACCAGGCTTTTTGGATGAATGAACTTTATGAAAAGAAGATACCAATTGAGTTGATAGAAATAGGAGGAAATAGAATGCACGTAAAAGATCTTTTTGATCTCAAAGGAAAAGTAGCCATTGTTACAGGTGGTGGCCGAGGATTAGGACAGCAAATTGCCGAAGGATTTGCGGAAGCAGGGGCAAATGTAGTGGTTTGTTCTAGAAGACTGGAGGCTTGTGAAGAAGTGAGTGAAGGGCTGAAAAATCTTGGGGTTGAGAGCTTTGCTTTACAATGTGATGTTACAAACCCTGAAGATGTCAAACATGTCGTTGAGAAGACGGTTGAAAAATTCGGTAGGATTGATATTCTCGTCAACAATAGTGGCGCATCATGGGGAGCACCTGTCGAAGAAATGCCACTTGAGGCTTGGTATAAGGTAATGAATGTGAATGTTACGGGCACCTTCTTAATGTCTCAGGCTGCTGGTAAAGTAATGCTTGAGCAGAAAGCAGGAAAAATTATCAATATCGCTTCGGTCGCGGGTTTAAAAGGCAGTAACCCTAAATATATGAATGCGATTGGTTATAACGCTAGTAAAGGAGCCGTTATTACATTTACCAAGGATTTGGCTGTGAAATGGGGACCACAGGGAATCTATGTGAATGCGATTGCTCCAGGCTTTTTCCCAACAAAAATGTCCAAAGGGTTACTAGACCAAGGTGGAGGAGCGATTCTCGAAGGCACACCATTAAGAAAATTCGGCTCGGATACAGACCTTAAAGGTGTGGCGTTATTTTTAGCATCTCCTGCCTCTGATTTTGTAACAGGTGACATTATTGTAGTTGATGGCGGAGCACATGCCATGTAAATGACATAATCCAAAAACTAGGGGGATTTCCACAATGAAAAGAGATGCAGTGATTGTTTCAGCCGTACGTACGGCGATTGGTAGGCAAGGGGGTGCACTTGCAGGTGTTCCAGCCCATGTCTTAGGTGCAGAGGTCATTAAAGAAGCAGTAAAACGAGCAAAGATTCAGCCTGAAATGATTGACGATGTGATTTTCGGCAATGTGCTTTCAGGTGGAGGAAATATTGCTAGATTAACAGCTTTACAGACAGGGTTATCGCTAGATTTACCTGGGTTAACGGTGGATCGGCAGTGCGGATCGGGAATTAACGCGATTAATCTAGCGGCGCAGGCGATTCGGGCCGGTGACGGAGATGTGTATATTGCCGGTGGGACGGAAAGCATGAGCCGGGCTCCTTACTTGATGGATCGTCCAGAAAAACCGTACAGTCCTATGCCGCCGAGCTTCCGGAAGTCTCAACTGTCTCCAAAGGAAATTGGCGATCCGCCAATGGGGATTACGGCTGAAAATCTCGTAGAAAAATACCAAATTTCACGGGAGGAACAGGATCAATTTGCCCTCCAAAGTCAACAGAGGATGGCAGTTGCAATGGAGGAAGGACGGTTTGATGAACAAATTGTTCCAATCTCTATTCCTGTAAAAAAGGGTGAACCTGTTGTATTTAAAACAGATGAGCACCCAAGACCACAAACAAGCTATGAGGCATTGGCAAAGCTCCAGCCTGCTTTTCTTAAGGGTGGAACGGTTACTGCAGGAAGCAGTTCAGGATTAAATGATGCCGCATCGGCCCTTGTCATTATGTCGAGAGAAAAGGCAGAAGAATTAAATCTCACTCCGCTTGCGGTTGTTCGTCACTATGCTGTCGCAGGTGTTGATCCAAATATTATGGGTATTGGACCAGTTCCTGCCGTAAGGAAGGTAATGGAGAAGTCCGGACTATCCATCGAAGATATGGATTTAATTGAAATTAATGAAGCGTTTGCCTCACAGGTGCTCGCTTGTAACCGCGAGCTTGGTATGGATCTTGAAAAGGTAAATGTGAATGGTGGAGCCATTGCCCATGGACATCCACTAGGTGCTACAGGTGCCATTCTCGTCACAAAGGCAGTCTATGAACTAAAACGGTCAGAGGGACGATACGCCCTCATTACCGCCTGTATCGGCGGAGGCCAGGGAATCGCCACCATTATTGAACGCGAATAATCCCGCGGTGAGGTTGATTCAATCGTAAGGGAGTCAACCTCACAACAGGGTTATTGCCGAAAGGAAATATCCAATGAAGCGAAAATTAATGGAGACTGGAATCCAGTTGTTTGATCAAAATGGATTTAAATCCACGTCTGTGCAGGATATTGTTCAATCGCTGGGTGTGACGAAGGGAACCTTTTACTATTATTTTAGCAGTAAGGAAGAACTGCTAAAGGATATCCACTTAACCTATATCGAGGAACTGGTAAAAAAACAGGAAGTAATTCTCAATAATGCTTACTCTGATTGTATAAAAAAACTATATGAGATTGTTTTTATGCTAATCAGCAGTATCAAGACGGAACGGCCGAGCGCCCGCATTTTTTCAAGGGAAATGCGGCATTTAAGTAAAAAATATATTGAGGAAATCAAAGAAAAACGAACGCTGTTTCGGAAAAATACACAAAGACTAATTGAAGATGGTATCCATCAGGGCAGATTTAAATCGGGTCTTCGCGCTGATATCCTAACGATGGGAATTCTGGGAATAACGAATTGGAGTTTTTATTGGTTTAACCCAACCGGGGAAGTCCCGGAGGAGAAAGTCGTGGAGATTTATGTGGATATGATCTTAAATGGAATTACTGAAAATGGCAGCGTTTACAACGAAACCTAATATTCTATTTAATCAGGAGGATATGCAATGCTTACTCTTCATTACGAATACTGGCCAAAAATCTCTAAATCATTGAAAGTTCCTGCAACCTCTCTTTATGACAACCTACGAGTGAGTGCTGCCCGTTATCCGGACCAGGCTGCCATTTTTTATTACGGAAACAAGCTATCCTATCAACAGCTGGATGAGGAAGTGAATGCGCTAGCAGGATACCTACAACATAAGCTCGGGGTAAAAACGGGTGAAAAAGTATTGCTCTTCATGCAAAATTCACCGCAATTTGTGATTGGTTATTATGCGATTTTAAGAGCAAATGCCGTGGTTGTTCCGATCAATCCGATGTTAGTTGCTGACGAATTGGAATTTTACGTGCGTGACTGTGAAATCAAGACAGCTCTTGCAGGTCAAGAATTATATGACCGAGTCCGTCCATTATTAGGTACGACTACACTAGAAAACTTGCTGCTTGGAGCCTATTCAGATTATGCAGGAACCGGGTTTGAAGAGATGCTACCAAAAGAGGTGGAAGCTCCAAGTGTCCCATTTTCTGAGGCTGGTCACTATCTTTGGAAAGATGCTATTCAAGCTAAGATAGCTCCATCTGAACATACAGCAAAGGGAGATGACCTCGCAGTCCTGCCATATACATCGGGAACAACGGGTCTGCCAAAAGGTTGTATGCACACAAATCGGACGGTAAACGCGAATACTGTAGGCGCATATCATTGGTCAAATACCACACCGAACGCCGTGCATTTAATGTCCCTTCCGCTGTTTCATGTAACAGGGATGGTGCACAGTATGCATATGCCAATCTACAGCGGAAGTACAATGGTCATTCTGACAAGATGGAATCGAGATGCGGCAGTCGAAATGATTAAAAGCCTTCAATGTACCCATTGGGTAACGATTGCCACCATGATTGTCGATTTCTTAGCCAATCCAAAGCTGAAAGCAGAGGATATCTCCTCGTTAACCTCTATTTCTGGTGGAGGTGCTGCCCTTCCTGAGGCGGTGGGAGAAAAGCTATTTAAGTTATCGGGTTTACGGTTTGTCGAGGGCTACGGCTTATCTGAGACGATTGCTCAAACACATTTCAATCCTGCAGAGCGTCCAAAGATGCAATGTCTTGGAATTCCCTCTTTTGATGTCGATGCCAAAATTATCGAGCCAGCGACAGGAAAAGAACTGGGTGTTGGGGAAGTAGGGGAAATTATCGTCAATGGCCCGCAGGTAATGGTTGGTTACTATAACCGCGACGATGAAAATAGAAGTGCTTTTATTGAAATAGACGGGAAATCATTTTTTAGAACCGGTGATATCGGCCGCTATGATGAGGAAGGCTATTTCTTCATTGTTGATCGTGTGAAACGGATGATTAACGCATCTGGATATAAGGTATGGCCAACAGAAGTTGAATCATATCTGTATAAACACCCAGCCATTCAGCAGGCTTGTGTGGTGGGCGTCCCTGATCCAAGAAGAGGGGAGACGGTGAAGGCATTCGTTATATTAAACGAAGGCTTTGAAGGAAAAGTGAGCGAAGAGGAAATTATTGAGTGGTCCAAACAGCATATGGCTGCCTATAAGTATCCAAGATTCATTGAATTCCGCAAGCAATTCCCGATGACCTCAAGTGGTAAAATCTTATGGCGTACTCTTCAGGAAGAGGAAAAAGAGAAGGTAACAAATAAGGTACAGTAATTTTGGTTCAAAAGGGAGCATTCCGAACGGAACGCTCCCGTATAGAAATTAGTTTATAGGTATTGCAATTTCAAAAAAGTATAAGGGGGAAGCTATGGAGATTCTTATTCAGCAGTTGTTTAATGGCTTAACCATTGGAAGCGTTTACGCCCTTGTTGCCTTAGGATTAACGCTCGTTTATGGTATCCTGCACATTCCAAATTTTGCGCATGGAGCATTATACATGATGGGTGGATACATAACCTTAACGATGATGACCAAGTTTGGGCTTCATTATTGGGTCGCTATTTTCATTTCAATTCTAGTTGTGGGTCTTCTTGGTGTCATGATGGAACGGTTTGTCTTTCACCCGCTTAGAGAAGCACCGCCCATCCACGACAAAATTGCTGCCATTGGAATTCTCTTATTCTTAGAAGCTTTCGCCCAATTTTATTGGGGGGCAGAATATCAAAGTATGCCAACACCGTACGGGCAGGTTGTTCAACTATTTGGATTGACGTTTACGATGCAGCGAATCCTGATTGTTGTTGCCGCCATTGTTGTCATGATTCTACTCTATCTTTTCTTGAAAAAAACCTTCACAGGGGCAACCATCATTGCTATGTCACAAAATCGGGAAGGCGCCAATCTGGTTGGTATTAACACAAACAAGGTGGCCATGTTAACCTTTATGATTTCTGGCGGGCTTGCTGCTATTGCATCCTCACTATCTGCACCTATTAATCTAGTGTTTCCAGGTATGGGACAGCTAGTTATTCTTAAAGCCTTTGTTATCATTATCCTCGGTGGTATGGGAAGTATACCGGGAGCCATTGTCGGTGGATATATTTTAGGCTTTAGTGAAAGCTTAGGAGCAACCTACATTTCTAACGACTACAAAGACATCATCGCATTCGTCCTTCTTGTCATCATCTTAACTGTTAAACCAACTGGATTGTTTTCTAAGGGGGGACATTAATGGGAAAGGTATTGAATCAAAGAAATGTGATCATTGTTTTAATCCTATTTGCTGTAGGGTTCCCTTTAGTATCTAATAACAATTACTTTATCCACATCATGACACTTTCTTTTATTTGGATGATTGGTGTCTACGGATTGAATTTACTAGCAGGTTATACGGGTTATCTTTCGCTGGCCCATGCTGGCTTCTTTGGGATAGGAGCTTATTCCTTAGGGATCTTAACCGTAAAAGCAGGGATGAATTTCTGGGCGGCTTTCTTTTTATCCCTGATAATTACTAGTGTACTAGGTTTCCTTGTTGGTTTAATCGCCTTACGGACGAAAGAACACTTCTTTGCGATTTATACTCTGTGCCTGGGCTATATTATCTATCTCGTTATTGATAAATGGGACAGCTTAACAGAAGGTGTCCGCGGGTTAATTGGAATTCCTGCACCTGCAGGATTGGGTCCTATTACCTTTGAAACAGAGATTTCACACTATTATTTAGTGTTGTTCTTCTTACTTCTCGTGGTTCTTGTCATGTACCGAATTATTCACTCCCTATCAGGTCGGACCTATATTGCGATTCGAAACAGTGAAGATTTAGCACAAACCATTGGGATATCCACCATGAAAAATAAACTAACAGTCTTTGTATTGTCTACGGTCTTTGCTGGATTATCCGGAGCTCTATATGCATCATTTGTGCGTTTTATTGGTCCAGATATTGGCTCAATCACCATCACCTTTGACCTATTAACCTATTTGCTTGTAGGCGGAATTGGTACGCTAAGCGGTCCTCTGGTTGGCACCTTGCTTATTGTTTGGTTGTCACAGCAACTCCAGGATTTTCAGCAGTACCGGATGCTTATTTTCGGCCCCGTCTTAACCCTACTGGTCATTTTCTATCCACGTGGAATTGTGGGAGCGGTCTCAAGTGGGATGGCTAAACGGAGAGCGAAAAAGGAACAGCTGCAGCTTACTAATACAGCCCGTGCAAGCGGTAAGCCATTCATCGACCGTGAAAAGCAAGTAGAGGAGGTATAGGGATGCAATTTTTGGAGACGAAAAATCTAACAAAGAAATTTGGCGGCCTTGTTGCCGTGAATCAAGTAGATTTTACGATTGAACAAGGAAAAATTAATGCAATTATTGGTCCAAATGGAGCCGGGAAGTCGACCTTTTTCAACTTAATCAGCGGCTTTCATCAACCAAGCTCAGGACAGGTGATTTTTAAAGGAAAGGATATTACCACGTTACCTTCCAATAAAATCGCAGAGCTAGGAGTGGCACGAACCTTCCAAACAACGAACTTGTTCGAACAATCCACCGTGCTTGACAATGTCATCGTTGGACATCGCTTGCGGACAAAGTCCAATTTACTGGATGCCATTTTTCGTACACCACGCTTAAGAAATGAAGAGAAGCAATGCCGCGAAAAAGCAATGGAAGTGTTGGAATTCGTTGACTTAAAACAAGCAGCCAATAAGCTCGTTGGCAGCTTAACGCAGGAAGAAAAAAAGCGAACGGCATTTGCCCTGGCATTAGCAACGGATCCTGAGATTGTTTTTCTAGATGAACCAGCAGCCGGTGTAAACCCGGATGAAACAGAAGGGCTGGCAGATTTGATGAAGAAGATGGTAAGTAAAGGAATCACCGTTTGCTTAATCGAGCACAAAATGTCGATGATTATGAGAATCGCCGATAAAATTATGGTTCTGAATTATGGGGAAAAGATCGCCGAAGGTAGACCGGAAGAAATCCGTAATAATGAAACGGTAATCAAAGCGTACTTGGGAGGGAGCGCCATTGCTTAGTTTACAAAATGTCTCTGTCAAATACGGTAGTTTTACAGCCATTAAAAACGTGAACATTGAGGTTAATGAAGGCGAAATCGTCGTCCTATTGGGGTCAAATGGCGCCGGAAAAAGTACGACCTTTCGAACCATTAGCGGTCTAAGTAAGCCTGCCACGGGAGAAATCCTTTTCGAAGGTAAAAGATTGAATCGAACGTCGGCTGACCAAATTGTAAAATTAGGGATTGGTCAATGCCCAGAAGGCAGAAAACTTTTCCCTGCCATGTCCGTCCAGGAAAATCTTAGAATGGGTGCCTATGTACATCGTGGAAAAAAGGAAGAATACAAGCATTCTCTTGAGCATGTATACGAGCTGTTTCCGATTCTGAGGGAAAAAAAGAACGATGCTGCAGGCTCTCTAAGCGGTGGACAGCAACAAATGCTCGCCATTGGCAGAGCATTAATGTCAAAACCGAAGCTGATGCTGCTTGATGAACCCTCTATTGGTCTTGCGCCGTTGATTGTGGAGCAAATGTTTGAGGTTATTCAAAAAATTAACCAAGAGGGGACTACCATCCTGTTAGCAGAACAAAATGCGAATGCTGCTTTAAAAATTGCAGATAAAGGCTATGTATTTGAAAATGGCTCCATCGTCCTTCAAGGCACTTCAGAAGAATTATTTGCGAATGATGAAGTGAGAAAAGCGTATATTGGCGCTTAAATGTTGCTTCATAGCGTTTAAGGGGGTGAGGAAGGGCTTATTACCACTGTCAAAATCTGAATATTTTTAAAATATAAGGGGGAAAACCAATGAAAAGATTAAAATCTCTTTTAATGCTGAGTTTGATCTTCGTAGTAATTTTCAGTTTGGCAGCATGTAACAGCACATCCAATGAATCAGCAAACACGAAACCGGCTTCAGGAGGCGGCGGTGACAGTAAATCTGAAGAAACAGGCACAGTTAATATTGGTTATACTGGCCCATTAAGCGGCCCGGCTGCCTTTTATGGTGAGCGTACTTTAAATGGTGTGAAGATGGCGGCAGAAGAGATTAATGGAGCCGGTGGATTTGAAGTAGGCGGAAAGAAATTCAAGCTGAATATCGTTTCGTTGGATGACAAATACCTTCCGAATGAAGCTGGAGCTAACGCCAAAAGGCTGATTCAGGAAAACAAAACGCCAATCATTTTCACTCCGCACAGCGGTGGTGTCTTTGCCCTGCAAGTATTCAACCAACAAGATAAATTCCTCATTGGTGCTTACACAAGTGAACCGAAAGTGTCCGAGGTGGGCAATAACCTGACCGTTCGTATTCCTCCTCGATATGATGGATACTTAAAGCCGTTTACAGACTATGAAATGAAAAAATTCGGGAAGAAAATTGCTTTTCTTCCAACTGCCTCACAATACGGTAAAGATTGGTCTGAAAAGCTGAAAGCACATTGGGAAAAAGAAGGTGGTAAGGTGGTTTACAACTCTGCCATCGACTTTGCGAAAGAAACAGATTTCTTTACGACAGTTACAAATGCGTTAAAGGAAAAGCCTGATGTATTGTTTATCGGTGGTGCATCTGAACCGACTGCAAAAGTAGCGAAGCAAGCACGTGAGCTAGGCTTTAAGGGTGGCTTTATCGTAATGGACCAAGCAAAATTTGATGAAATGAAAAAGGTAACTGGTTCTTATGATTTGTTAAATGGTTCAATCGGAGTTATGCCTCTTATTGAATCAAAAAGCCCGGCTATTCCTGATTTTGCGAAGAAATATCAAGAAAAGTATGGAGAGACTCCTGGATCAGAAGCAGGTCTTAATTACATTGCGATGTACATCTTTGTAGAGGCAATGAAAGCAGCAGGCTCTGTTGACGATGCAGAAAAAATCCAGGCCAAAATGCAGGATGGCGTAAGCAATATTCCTGATAATGTGAAAATCTATGAGTTTACGAAATTTACTGGCGGCGGATTCGATGGTGAATTAGAGGTTGCAGCGGTAGAGGACGGAAAAATCGTACCAATCAAGATTAAATAATAGGTAACTATGTAACTCTCCCCCTTGTATCACATCCGACCACCACTTGGTGTTTAGTTTACAAGGGGGATTTTAATAGTTTTATGACATAATCTTTGTTTACTAGAAATATAGTCTATTGGTCAACCCTCCTTTGGACGTGATTGGTCCTACACGACTAAAATCATTTGACAAACGAAAAAAAGGTCTCCTATCAGGATTTTAGGCGACCGAAACAACTGAAAAAACGAAAGAAAGGTCTCCTATAAGTGTTCTATGCGACCGAACCAGCTGAAAAAACGAAAGAAAGGTCTCCTATAAGGCCTCTACGCGACCGAAACAACTGAAAAAACGAAAGAAAGGTCTCCTATGAGGGTTCTAAGCGACCGAAACAACTGAAAAGACGAAAGAAAGGTCTCCTATGAGGGGTTCTACGCGACCGAAACTTCTTGAAGTTCAAAAGATTTGGCGCATTCAAAGCCTCTTATCGTTCAGAAGGGAGGAGCCATCACATGTTTAAAATTATTCCTCTAGAGCTACAAACACACTTTGCCGAAGGAACGGTCAATGCCTTCTTGATCATTGGGGAAACCGTTACCTTAGTGGACACCGGAAACCCTGGCAGAGAGTCCTATCAACAGTTAAAGAAACAACTACATAATCATGGCATTCAATTAACAGATATTGACCATATTGTCCTCACCCACATTCATATAGACCATGCTGGTGCCATTCCATATCTTCAAGAAGAAGTCGATATTCCAATTTTTGTACATGAACAGGCGGCCGGGTCCATCAACTCTGATATTCACGAATATGAAAGAGTTCAGCAATTTTTTGACCAATTTGTAACAAGCTGTGGTGCCGACCCGAAAAAGCATATTATTAAGCGTCCATTTCATGAGGAAATTTGGCGGAATGTTACTTTTTTAAAAGAAGGAGACCAGGTTCCTCTAGGTGGAAAGAAGTTTGAGGTGGTGCATGTTCCAGGACACAGTCAGTGTGATCTGTTGCTGTGGAACCGTAAGACGGGGGTAACATTCGCTGGCGATCATTTATTAAAGGCTTTTTCCGTGAATGCCTTTATTGAACCGCCAAATCCGGGGGAGCTTAGTCGACCGCAACCATTATTACAGTATAGGGATTCGATGGAAAAAGTCAGTCGGCTGCCTCTTGGAACGGTATATCCTGGACATGGGGAGGTATTTACTGATCACGTATTATTAATCAAAACAAGATTGAGTGAACAGGAAAAACGCTGTGAACAAATTTTATCCATTCTTGATAGTAGCGAAAAAAATATTTTTGAGATTTGCAGCGTGATGTATCCCCGATTAAACGGTAGAACGGTGTTTTTGGGGCTATCTCAAATCCAGGGGCATTTAGATTTGCTTGAGCAAAGACAGCAGGTCAGTTACGAAAAACAAGGTTCTATAGTGGTGTACCGAAAGGAGCGGATTGGATGAAGCTTAAGGAGCTGCTTGAAACAAATATAACTAATTTTGGAGAGTACCCATTTTTATTTTTTAAAGAAAAGTCCTACACAAATGTAGAAACGAAACAATTTGCAGACCAATTTGCTCATGGCCTACGGAAACTCGGAATAAATAAGGGCGACCGTGTGATGATTTGCATGCCCAATTGTCCTGAAGTCCTTTTCTCCTATCAAGCGATCACAAGAGCGGGTTCCATCATAGTACCAGTCATGTTTACCCTTCACCCGAAAGAGCTTCACTATATTGTGGAAAAATCTGGTGCCAAAGCAGTGATTACCTCCTCGTATGTGTTAGCTAATGTGGAAAAATCGCTGGAAGGCTTAGCGGCCAAACCAGAGGTAATTGTGGTCGACCAACCTTCGTCGGGTCAGGTGAAAAACTTTTACGAGGTGATGGTTAAGGACAATGATCCACTAGATAAAGGGGTAACAGAAGAAGATACAGCAGTGATTTTATACACCTCGGGAACAACTGGAAATCCAAAAGGAGTTCTCTTGACCCATAAAAACTTATTTTCTAATGCTGAAAATTCGGCGAAGCATAACGAAACAGAACGGGGAACAACACTAGGGGTCCTGCCGCTTGCCCATGTCTATGGCCTAACAGTCTCCAATGTTTGCTACTTAACAGGCAGTTCGATCGTTGTTTTTTCGAGCTTTGATGTAAAAGAAGTGTTTAAAGCCATTGAAACCTATAAGGTTCGGACGTTTTCCGCAGTTCCGGCGATGATTCATGCGATGTTATCCTTTCCCGGGGCGGACCAATATGATACCTCCAGCCTAGAATCGGTCGGTTCAGGTTCTGCGCCGTTACCTGTTGCACTGCTGCATGCGTTTGAACAAAGGTTTGGAGCGAAGGTGTATGAAGGATACGGATTATCTGAAGCCGCACCGGTTGTGACGGCCCATCGTAAAGGGATCGAGATTAAACCTGGCTCAGTCGGCATTCCGATTCCAGGGGTCGAAGTGAAGGTAGTCAATGAGGAGGGCGAGGAGCTACCCACTGGTGAAGTGGGGGAGTTGATTGTCCATGGCGACAATGTCACGCCAGGTTACTATCAAAATCTAGAGGAATCGAACCGTGTATTAAGGGAAGGGTGGTTATATACAGGTGATATGGCTCGAATCGATGATGAGGGCTATGTCTATATTGTTGACCGCAAAAAAGATTTAATTATTCGCGGCGGCTTTAATGTCTATCCACGTGATGTAGAGGAAATCCTTAACGCTCATGAACAGGTGTTTGAGGCTGCTGTTATTGGCGTTCCAGATGAGCGAATGGGCGAAGAAATGGTGGCATGTGTCGTGAAGAAGCCAGCGTCTGAGGTAACTGAAGAAGAACTAATTCGTTACTGTCAGGATCATTTAGCGAAAAATAAAACTCCAAGAAAAATTGTTTTTCTAGAAGCGTTGCCTAGAAATGGTGTGGGAAAAATTTTAAAAACACACTTACGCCAAACTGCGTCCGAAATTGTAATCAAACCGTAAAGGGAAATGAGGAGGAAAAGCATTATGGAAAAAAGAACCATTTTAACGACGAGCTCGAGAGGTCTGCTGGAGGATTCCTTCCCGTATCGACTCTATCAAAAAGCCAAACGTTTAGGCACCTGGAATCCTGCTGATATTGATTTCAGCCAGGATCAACGCGACTGGAAAGCAATGAATGTAGAGCAGCAGCAGGATATTTTACGATTGATCTCTCAGTTTCAAGCGGGTGAGGAAGCGGTTACCCTCGATTTGCTGCCGTTGATAATGGCGATTGCCAAGGAAGGCAGACTGGAAGAAGAAATTTTTTTAACGACCTTCTTATATGAGGAAGCGAAGCACACAGAGTTTTTCCGACTTGTATTGAATGCGATTGGGGAGAAGGGGGATCTCTCCCATTTCCATACCGAGACCTATCAGAAGATATTTTATGAAATTCTCCCGACAGCGATGGAGCGTCTGGTTACAGATCAGTCTCCTGAAGCGATTGCTGAAGCATCTGTTGTGTATAACATGTTTGTTGAGGGCGTATTAGCTGAAACAGGCTATTATTCGTTCTATGCTGCATTGGAAACAGCCGGAATAATGCCTGGATTGCTTGAAGGAATTGGGAACTTGAAGAAGGATGAGTCGAGACATATCGGGTACGGCACGTTCCTTCTGCAACGATTGATTTGTGAGCACCCACATCTTTTTGATTTTGTTGCAGCTAAAATGGGCGAGTTGACGCCACTAGCGATTCGCCTAAACCAGGAAGGCATCGCAGGAAGGGAGGTTAGTTCATTCGGAGGAAATCCTGATGACATCATGAACTTTACACTCAAACAACTATCCGTACGAATGGAAATTTTAGCGAGAGCCAAAGGCAAAAAAATCGAAGAGATTTATAGATATTCAGATAGTGAGTTAGGAGTTTTGTAGGTTTATTGTGCCCGTGATCGGAAATTTGGAGACAAAATGGTCACAAAAAAATTTATTATGCCCTAAACAAGAGCAGTGGCGGCGAAACAGTCACAAAAAATGCAGATGTCGAAGATTAGTAGAGGAGGAGTTACGATGACAGTTAAAGTTGAGGTGCAAACATTTCCCCATTTTATCAATGGGAAATGGGAGCCAGCCAGCAGTCAGGAAACCTTTGATGTGTATAACCCTGCCAACGGAGAGCTAGTGGCAAAGGTAGCAAAAGGAACGAAGGAGGACGTGGATCGTGCGGTCATGGCTGCACGCGAAGCATTTGACCAGGGTGACTGGAAAAACATGAAACCAAAGGATCGCGCTAATGTTCTTTATGCCATTTCCCATCAAATTGTCGAACACGCACAAGAACTAGCTTACCTAGAGGCAATTAGCTCTGGCGGAACGGTACGCCGAATCGGCAACAGTGACATTTTACAAATGGTCGACTTATTCCAAACATTAGCGAAATTCACTTTAGAGTATCCATTTTCGGAAACGCTTCCAGTCCCGCCGTTCCCAGGTCCAGCACATAACTTTATTTGGCGCGAGCCAATCGGCGTATGTGCAGCGATTACACCATGGAATCTCCCAATGGTCATTGCCACCTGGAAGATTGCTCCGGCACTGGCCATGGGGAACACCATCGTCATGAAGCCGGCAAGCTACACACCGTTATCAACTTTGAAATTAGCAGAAATCATCTCCAAGGTCGTGCCTCCAGGTGTCATCAACGTGGTCGCAGGTCCAGGTGCTGAGGTGGGTGAAGCATTAGTCAGCCATCCAAAGGTAGATAAAGTGGCCTTCACCGGTTCAACAGAAGTCGGCAGAAACATTATGGCTCTTGCTGCAGGTACGATTAAAAATACCACGCTCGAGCTCGGTGGAAAGTCGCCCAATATTATCTTAGAGGATGCGGACCTGAACATCGCTCTCCCTGGAAGCCTCTTTGGAGTGTTTTTACACTCAGGTCAGCTTTGTGAATCTGGCACACGTTTATTTGTCCCAGATAAGCTCTATGACCAAGTAGTCGAAGGACTAGTGGCACTCGCTAGCAAATTAAAACTAGGCAATCCACTTGATCCGACAACTGACGTGGGTCCGGTTATTTCGAAAAAGCAGAAGGAATCCATTCTTTCCTATATCGAGTCAGGTAAGCAAGAAGGTGCTACGCTTGTTTGCGGCGGGAAGGAAGTGAAGGTGACTGGCTGTGAGGAAGGTCATTTCATTGAGCCAACCATTTTCGCAAATGTAACCAATGATATGAAAATTGCTCAGGAGGAGATTTTCGGACCTGTTTTATGTGTCATCCGATACTCCGATTTAGATGATGCGATTAAAATGGCGAACGATACTATTTATGGTTTAGCAGCGGGTGTCTGGACACGCGATGTGAATAAGGCCTACGAGGTGGCTAGAAACCTTCAGGCAGGAGTGGTTTGGATCAATGACTGGCATATGCTTCGCAGTGACGCACCATTCGGCGGTTACAAGCAAAGTGGAATCGGCCGCGAAATGGGTCAGCATTCCCTAGATGCCTATACACAGGTAAAACATGTTCATACATCGATGAGTCCGGAGCTTGAGAGACGCAACTGGTACGGAATTCTTTTTGGCCAAAACTAATGAAGAGGTGAAGATAACCATGAAAACAACCTTATCACAGTTCATGTTACGTACGGGAATCTACAGCGGCTCGAATTCACGGGCAATGGTTCCTAGTTTGTTTGCCGGCCTTGGTGCCAAACGAGTGCTGCTATTGAGTGATAGAGGATTAGAACAAGCAGGTGTGGTCGAAAAAGTGGCATCCATTTTTGACTTAACAGGACATGGCAGCGGTCCTCAATTAGTGGGCATGTATTTGGATATCAAACAGGATGCCGAAAGCCGCTGCATAAATGATGCCGTTCGTTATGCACGAGAAATTGGCGCTGATTCCCTGCTTGCTGTTGGTGGCGGCAGTGTGCTTGATACGGTAAAAGGGGTGAAGTATGCGCTCCACAAAGGGCTCGCTGATATTAAGGAAGCGATTCCTGGTGGCTTGCTGTACGAATCTTTTCCAAAGGCAAATTATATCCCGATTCCGCACATCGCGATTCCAACGACAGCGGGTACGGGTTCAGAGGTTTCCCCAATTGCCGTTATTTTTAATGAAGATATTCAAATGAAAACCAATATTATCAATCCATTTATTAGCGCCGATATGGCGATTTTGGACCCTGACTTAACGGTCGGTCTTCCGCCGCTAATTACGGCCTTTACTGGGTTTGATGCTTTAACCCATGCGATTGAAGCGTTGGCCTCACCTACTGCTACGGGCTTAACGGATGCCTATGCCCTTCATGCTATTCGTTTAATTGAAAAAAATCTTCCTGTGGCCGTGTCCGACGGAGGGAACCTAGATGCGCGCATGGATTTATTGCAGGCGAGCTTAATGGGAATCACGGCCTTCAGCTTTGCTTTGAATGCGATTCCAGTTCACAACATGGCTCACGCGTATGGTGCTTTGTTCCGTATTCCACACGGCCTGGCAAATGCTGTCTTTTTACCGGTAGTAATGGAAATGGTACCAGATTTATATTTGCCGAAGGTGGCAGAGCTAGCTCAGGCATTGAATGTGGATGTGGATGGTGATGATACGCCACGAGAGGCATTAGCTAAGGTTGTGGAAAAAATTAGATTGCTTCAGCATAAGGTGGGACTACCTGCTGACTTTAAGCAGTACAACATTAGCGAGGAGGCGCTTCAAACCGCGATTCCAGCTGTCATGAAGGACCCAGCGGCACTAAGCTTCCCAATGCCTGCAGAGTTAATTGCGGCGATTGGGCAGAAGGTTTGTCCGGTTGGGGTGAAGTGAGCGGGTGGGACACCTTTTTGGATGGGGACAGTCCCCCGGCGCGGTAGTGCGGTGAAGTGAATCCTGTGCAAAGGTGCAGTTTCCTGTACCTTTGCTTCTTTCATTATTGGTTATGAGGGTTTGGCTGATAGGGGCCAGGGTTAGCGACAGTAATTGTTGGTTGTGCGACAGTAACGGGTGGTCATGCGCCAGTAAATGGAGACTATACGCCAGTAAATGTGCTATCTGACAGTAATGGGTGGTTATCCGACAGTAAGGGCAGCTTATCCGACAGTAATCAATGACCAAACGACAGTTATTGGAGGTTATCTGACAGATAAGTTGTTCTAGGCTAATTAGACAAGCTTATCCGCTGATTGGATAGGCGTATCTGCTGATTGAGAGAGGTTATCCGCCAATTGGCACCGCTCATCCGCCAATGAACTACAATTTATATAAAGATCACACTTAAAACACGATGGGAGATGGAGCAAAATGATGGATTTTTCCTTTTCAGAGGAGCAAGAAATGTTAAGAAAGACCGTTCGCCAGTTTGTGGACAAGGAGATCATGCCGTATATTCGCGAATGGGATGAAAAACAGCATTTTGAGACAAATATCTTAAAACGACTCGCTGATTTAGGCTTAATGGGGGTTTGTATCCCTGAGCAATATGGCGGTAGCGGTATGGACTACAACTCATTGGCGATTGTCTGCGAGGAATTAGAACGTGGCGATACAGCATTCCGTACAGCCGTATCAGTCCATACCGGTCTAAACAGCATGACACTCCTTCAATGGGGCAATGAGCAACAAAAGCAAAAATATCTTACCGCACAAGCAAAAGGCTTTAAGGTTGGCGCATTCGGTCTAACGGAACCGAATGCCGGGTCAGATGTGGCAGCGATGCAGACAACTGCCACCAAACAAGGTGATTATTACATATTAAACGGATCAAAAACATGGATTTCACTATGTGATGTCGCGGATTACTTTTTGGTATTCGCCTACACCGATAAAAACAAAAAGCACCATGGCATTTCTGCCTTCATCGTAGAACGCGAGTGGGAAGGATTTTCCTCAAAGGCAATCAAAGGAAAGCTTGGCATCCGTGCTGGTAACACTGGCGAGCTCTTTTTCGATAACGTCAAGATTCCAAAAGAAAATCTGGTCGGGGAAGAAGGAGAAGGATTCAAAATTGCCATGTCTGCCCTTGATAATGGCCGTTTCACAGTCGCAGCCGGTGCCTGTGGAACAATCATGGCTAGCCTTGAGGCGAGCTTGAAATATTGCCATGAACGAAGCACCTTTGGTAAAGAGATTGGCAGACACCAACTCGTACAGCAAATGATTGCAAAAATGGAAGCAGGTCTGCAACAGTCAAGATTACTTGTTTTTAGAGCTGGATGGCTGAAAAATCAGGGAAAACGGAACACACGTGAAATGTCCCTAGCTAAATGGCAGGCCTGTGATTATGCCTATGAAGCAGCCAATGATGCAGTTCAGATTCACGGGGCTTACGGTTTTTCCAATGAGTATCCGGTCGAACGATACCTCAGAAATGCCAAAGCCCCAGTGATTTATGAAGGAACACGCGAAATCCATACGGTTATGCAGGCAGAATATGTGCTTGGTTATCGAGAGGATAAACCACTATCCAAGACTCTGCCGGCATGGCCTTTCCAGGAAGTAGAAGAAGTGGTCAAATAAACACGTCACCCAAATCCCATTATGGCTCTTAATGGGATTTTTCGAATAATCAAAAAACAGTTGCAAATGTAAGCGCTTTTTGATTTAATTAAAATAGACTGAATAGTCGATTTTAAACTTGATAATGAAAAGGCAATTTTTCATAGGAGGGGTGTTATGAACTTACAAATTAAGAGATTAACAGATTGTACCATACAAGAGATGATTACCGCTTGGAATAAGGGCTTCGAAGGGTATTTTGTTCAATTGGAAATGACTCCTGAGATGTTCTTCAATCGTCTGGTCAATGAAGGACTTTCGTTACCGCACTCCATCGTTGCCTTTGATGGTGAGGCACCCGTGGGCATTGTCTTAAATGGATTTAGAGTAATCGATGGGAAAAAGACGGCCTGGAATGGCGGTACCGGTATCGCAACGGAATATCGGGGCAAAGGGGTTTCCACGTTACTCATGGAAGAGATTCTAAAAATCTATGAGGAAGAGGGTTGCGAGGTCGCTACCCTTGAAGCGATTAAAGAGAATGAGAGAGCGATCCGTTTGTATGCGAGATTCGGCTATGACGTAACCGATTCGCTTGTCTATTTAGCTGGTACTCTTGAAGGTAAAAATAACTCTCTCGTACAATCCGAGTTTATTCGTCCTGAGCAGCTATCAACCTACTCTTTTTATAAACAAAATGTTCCATGGCAGTGCCAGTGGCAGAGTGTTAAGGCTGGTGAAGCACAAATTTATTTTGACGGAAGCCAGAACCCGGTAGGCTATTCACTTTTTAAACGAGTGTGGAACCAAGAAGGGCAGCTCGAGAAGGTATTTTTATTTCAAGTGGAGTTACTGGGAGAGGTAACGGATGAGAGATTGCAAGCAGTTTTCTCAGCGATAACCGAACAACAAACCCATCCTATCAGCTTTATGACCGTCAATGCCTCACAATCAAATCCAGTCATCCAATACTTGTTGGAGCAGGGGTTCAAGAAAACGACGGAGCAGGTACAGATGGTGAAAACCTTATAAATTCAAAAAGCCAGCTTCCGTGGTAAAAGGAAACTGGCCTTTTTTTAACCTTTGCGCAAGATCACAATATTGACGCGGCGATTTGCCTGTTTGTGTTCTTTCGTATCGTTTGGAAAGAGTGGCTGGTACTCGCCGTATCCAACAAATTGCAAGCGTTCTTTAGCAATGCTTTTTGATTCAAAAAAATGAAGAACGCTGACAGCTCGGGCTGAGGAAAGCTCCCAGTTAGACTGATACTTCGAATTTTTTATCGGAACATTATCTGTATGTCCCTCTATACTAATCGGATTGGTTACAGTTTTGGATAAGCCGACTAATACATCTAGAGTCTTAAATGAGATAGCTTTTAAATCTGCTTTTCCAGGGTCAAAAAGAATAACATCTTTCAAGGAGATTTCTACACCGCGTTTTGTATCTTGAAGAGTGATTACTGCTTGAAGGTTGTTGTCTTCAATATATTTAGTTAATTGTTGCTTCAATTGTTCAAGTTCGATTTCCTCTTTACTTTGTGCTTCTTCAACGACAGGAGCCGTTGCTTGTTCCTGTTGATCAGTCTTTTCGTCTGATTCCCTATCCGAAGGTTTAATGGAGAGTCCAGAATCCTTATTCTCAATTTTGGTTCCAGTTAATTCAGATTTAAAAGCTTCCATAATAGACTCATATTTAGCTTTATCAACCGTACTGGAAGCAAATAAGACAATGAATAATGCCAAAAGTAGAGTTAGAATATCAGCATATGGAATCAACCAGGATTCATCGATATGTTCTTCATGCTCTTCGTCAAAATTTCTACGCTGTTTTCTCATTCGCTACTTCCTCGTTTACCTTCTCAATCTTTTTACGTTCATTTGGCGCAATGTAGACAGTTAGCTTCTTTTCTAATGCGCTTGGAGATAGTCCTTGATAAACAGCAAGCAATCCTTCAATTGTAAGAAGCTTAAATTCCTGCTCGCGTTTTGAAAGACGTTTTAATTTATTTGCAAGGGGATGCCACATAACATAACCGGAGAATATACCAAGCAAGGTTGCAATAAATGCGGCAGAAATGGAATGCCCCAATTTTTCTACATCATTTAAATTTCCAAGTGATGCAATAAGACCTATTACAGCTCCAAGAACTCCTAAGGTTGGAGCATATGTCCCTGCTTGGGTAAAGATAAGAGCTCCTGTTTTGTGTCGTTTGTCAATGGCTGCTACTTCCTCCAATAATACTTCTTCAATGAATTCAATATCATGGCCGTCAATAATCATTTCAAGGCCTTTTTTGAAAAAGGGATCTTTCGTTTCACCAGCAATTTCCTCAAGCGCTAAAAGACCCTCTCTTTTCGCAATTTCAGCACATCTTACTAAGCTGGCAACTTGCTCCGACTTTGATGGTTGTTTTGGTTCTAATAGAGCAATTTTTAGAATGATAGGAAACTTTTTTATCTCGCTGAATGGAAATGCTATTAAAACTGCAGCTGCTGTGCCTCCAAAAATAATGAGATATGCTGCCGGATTGATTAATGCAGATAAGGAGGCCCCTTTTAATACCATACCTACTCCTATCGCTATTAACGCCAATAAAAAACCAATAATACTAGACATCATAATCTCCTTTATTGTAAAAGTTTTGTAATGTAATTGTACGCTAATCGCAAATTTTCGACAATAATGTTTTTTGTTTTATTTTGATTGTATCAAAATGTTTTTGTTAGTTCTTTCAAAAAAAATCTATTTGACGGTTACCTTTTTATCTAGTAATTTTATACTACATATTTGATTATATTGAAGTATGAGAGGCAACTAAGAACGGTTTATATAAACTACATAAAAGAGTGTGTGAAATAGAAAACATTGCTGCTCCTATTATTTATATGAAAGTGTAGCGAGGAAAAAGGTGATACACATGCTAGAGAATGGGTTATTAAGATTAAGCGAAATGGTATATGACTATTGTGGATTGGGATATCATGATCGGCTTCCAATTCTTAAAGATAAAATTTCTAAACGGATCATGGAATTAGGAATAACCTATGAGGATTATTGTGGTTTTTTAACAAAATCAGCTACGGAGTGGGATATCTTAATTGACTTATTAACTATTAATGAAACCTATTTTTATCGAGAAGAGGAACAATTAAACGAGTGTTGTTCTTTTGTATTGCCATTATTGAAAAGTAGAAATATGAACCGGCCAGTTAGGATATGGAGTGCTGCCTGTTCAAGTGGTGAGGAGCCATATACACTAGCTATGTTAATACAAGAAACTGGTCGGTTTTTACCAGGGACTGTAGAGATTATTGCAACTGATATTAATAAGAAGGTACTCGAGAAAGCGGAGATGGGATGGTATCATAATAGTTCTTTCGCTTTTCGACGAATACCTGAAAGCTTATTAAAAAAATATTTTATAGAAGAAAATGGTGGATACCAAATTAAAGCATCTACTAAAAGAATGGTGAAGTTTCAGCATTTAAACCTACTTAACCAAGAAAAGGTTGCAGAAATTGGCGAAGTTGATATCATTTTTTGCAGGAATGTATTGATCTATTTTGATCGAGATAAAACTAAACAAGTGATTCATAGTTTATATCAAAATTTATCATCTGATGGATACTTGTTTCTTGGCCATGCTGAATCGATAACAGATACGAACATGGGATTACAAAAAGTGCGCTCTGATAAGAGCTTTTATTATCGAAAGGAATCTGATTCGAATGAAACAATACGGAGTATTAGTAGTCGATGACTCTGCTTTTATGCGGAGGGCCATAAGTCTAATGCTGGAAACGGACCCTCGATTTTTTGTAATTGGAATTGCAAGAAATGGAGTGGATGCAGTTGATAAAGTGAAACGACTAAAACCCGATCTTGTTACAATGGATATAGAGATGCCCGAAATGAACGGTCTTTGTGCATTGGAGCAGATAATGAAAACAAATCCTGTTCCTGTAGTCATGATTAGCTCCCGGACTGGAGAAGGGGCTCAAGAAACTTTACAAGCTCTAGCACTAGGTGCGGTTGATTTCTTTTTAAAAGAAAACCTGATTAGAAATCAAAACGGAGACGATCAGAGTATAGATTTTAGACAGCGCTTAGTAGGGATAGTAGAAGCTAAACTGCCTACTGTTTTATCAAAAATTAAATTGCCTGAAATGGAAGTAAGTATTGAAACTAACCAAAATACGGAACTTATTTTTATTGGCTGTTCAACAGGGGGACCCAAAGCATTACAAACGATTTTACCTTGTTTTCCGAAAGATTTTCCCATCCCTATTGTCATTGCACAGCATATGCCACCTGGTTTCACAAAGCATTTGGCTGAAAGATTTGATTCCTTATGTCAAATGGAGGTACAAGAAGCTCAAAATGGAAAAGAAGTTAAACCAGGGACGATATATATTTGTCCTTCAGGGTACCAAACCCGTTTTGAAAAGATTGCAGGGACTATCGTATTCAAAGTGGACGATTGTGATAAGCTGAATGAATTATATAAGCCATCTATTGATATTACTCTCGGTTCAGCCGCTCCTATTTTCACCGATAAATTGTTATCAATCATTTTGACAGGAATGGGCGTCGATGGTGCAAAAGGTTGTGGGGAGGTAAAAAAGTATAGCGGAAAAGTGTTTGTAGAATCAGAAGAATCCTGTACAGTATATGGCATGCCGAAAGCTGTATTGGAAGCTGGTTTTGCAGATGGACAATTTGTTTTGTCGCAGATGTATAGTAAGATCACTTCATTTGTATTGTAATTTAGAGAGAACAAGGAGTATCTATGGATGCTGCTTGTTTTTTTATATGTTGGCAACAAAATCTATCAAAATATTTGTCGATATAAAAGACAAAAATTGAAAAAGTGATCGAAAATTGTCATGACGAATTCAAGTCCATGAGGTATAATGTAGATTAATTGAAACTTTGGATATTAGAAATGAGAGGAGGTAACTGTTTGGGTATCACTCCAATTGACATCAAAATAAATCAAACAAACGTGGGCAAACCCAAGATTGCTCTAAAATCAGGAGCTACAGAAAATTCCTTCAATCAAGTGTTAGCTATGGTTAATTTTATAGGTCAAACCCCTTCAATAGATGTACCGGTTAATAAATCCTCCTTGCAGAGTGTTTCAGCAAAGCAATTAGGAAATAATCCTACTGAACTAATTAAGTTCAACCAAGCTGACGTAAAGGTTAATTTGGATCTCTTACCGGAATATAATGGGGGGCCTGTTATAGTAAAGAATACTGACTCTGAGCAGGAATCTAACGGAATAATCGTAAGTTCTGATAGTTTAAAGCAAAATGATGCTGATACTGAATCTAGAGAAACTAACTTAATTTTCGGGAATTTGTGGAACTCTGATACTGAATCTAGTGAAACAAACTTAAATGATGATTACTCAATGAATAATTTTGTAATGTTCACTCCTGTATCTGGTATAAATAATCCTGTTAATCTAGAAAACAGCCAATCGAGCTTTGATGATATTAATGCAAATGAAGTCCAATCTAGCAAGGTACAATCTAATATTATAAACAACATATCTGACCGGGTTGATCTTCTTGATAAAAGTAAACCGATTGATTCATTAAAGGTAAGTGATGAAAATATTGCGCAGATAGATTCTATGTTGACTGCTCTGGCGAATGAGCTAAAAAAGCTTCAGCAGACACCAGGAATTATAAATAATTCTTTAGTTAGTGATTCTTCGCAAGTGGGGACAAAATTATCAGTTGATTCAAATAGTTTGAGCCAGGTACCTAACTCTTCCCAAGAGATTAATAAATTGGTAGCTCAGGGAGTGGAGTTGGTGGAAGCTGTGAAAACACAGTCGCCCGAGGATTCAACTCAATTGTTACATAAAGTAACCCAAATACTTGGGGAACTACAGTTCAATGATGATCAAAAGACTGCATTGAAAACTCCAGCTATTACTGAAGAGAAAATTCAAATAATTTTGAATGAAATAAATGCAGCACAAAAATCTGACACTTTTAAAGATGAGGTAAATCCGAAACTTATTGATGGAATAAAGCAAAATCTGAATACAAAAATAATCCATGGAGTAAGCTTGGATAAAAATCAAGTGCTTCATTCATCAGCTATACCAAATTCAGGGAATCCAATCCCGGAGGTTAATCGGTTATCTAGTACACCGTATATTCCAAAAGTAGATGATTTAAGCAAAACGAATGAACAACCCATTTTTATGAATCATCAACAACTGGTGTCAAGTAATGATTTAAGCGAAGTAAATTTACCTAAAAATGTAGAAGTTATTAGATTTGCTCCCGAAGTTAGTGAATGGATTAATCGTTTCATGAAGGTAACCAATGGGAACTCTGGTAGTACAGAGGCTAAATTTTCACTGTTTCCTGAGCATTTAGGTCATATTGAAATAAAAGTAACTACGCAGCATGGACAGGTCTCTGCACAAATATTGACAGATACACCAATGGCGAAGGAAGCCTTGGAAGGACAGCTTCAACATTTGAAGCAGACACTTCAACAATCTGGTTTGCATGTACAAAAACTAGATGTGGTTCAGCAAACTTCTACAACCACTGATTCGAGTCAGGCCGGGTTAGGTTTTTCCCAAGATGGATCACACTCTTCCCGTGAACAACGAACCTACACCTCTTCGCCAAATAAAAGCAAAGAGCAAAATGAGTTAGTTGAGCAAATAGATAGTGAAGGGGAAATCCAACCTGTGACTTATGGTGGAACTGCCCTGAAGACATCATCGCGAATTGACTTCACAGCATAGGAAGGAGCATCTGTTAATGAGTAATTGGGTAGATGTCACAACAGTGACTAAGAATAATTCCATTTACAGCAATGTAAAGCCATTTGAACAAAAGAGCGCCCTTGGTAAGGATGAGTTTTTAAAAATCTTGACAACACAATTAGCCCATCAAGATCCTTCAAGTCCGCTTCAGGATAAAGACTTTATTGCACAAATGGCAACGTTTAGTTCACTTGAGCAAATGACCAATCTTAATAAGGCTTTTGATAAATTTGCAGGAAATCAGATGAGTCAATATGCAGCGGTGATTGGCAAAGAAATTACCTGGACACCCGATGGGTCAGTACAATCTGTAACTGGTGTTGTTAATGGTGTATCCAACCAAGATGGCAATTACTATTATTTAGTTGGAAATGAAAAAGTCCCAATGTCAATAGTATCTCAGATAAAGGAAGTCACTTCCGAAACAAAATAATCAACATTATGATTGAAAAATAGGAGGAAACACAATGTTAAAGTCGCTATACTCTGGCGTTTCAGGGATGAAGGGGTTTCAAACGAAACTCGATGTAATTGGAAATAACGTCGCTAATGTCAATACAGTTGGATTTAAAAAAGGCCGTGTAATGTTTCAAGATATCATTAGTCAGAATATGGCTGGTGCTACAGCTCCATCAGGTGAGCGCGGCGGGGTTAATCCAAAGCAAATAGGTTTAGGAGTGAAAATCGGATCAATAGATACAGTTTTTACACCAGGAAGCCCGATGACAACCAACGTTGGAACCGATTTAACTATTGATGGTGATGCATTTTTTATTGTAAGTCCTGAAGCCAATGGTGGTGCAAACTTTTTAACTCGAGCAGGTAACTTTACACGTGATGCCAACGGGGATTTAGTTACTTCTAATGGATTCTATGTAATGGGTGTAAATGAAGCAGGAGACTCAATTCCAATTAACATCAAATCAGATGATAAAAGTGATATGCCTTTCACCTCCTATTCTATAGACTCCAACGGTTATATTTATGTAGTACGTGAAGATGGCGCGAGTGGGAAACTTGCTTTTGATACAGCTACGAAAGAATATTACTTAAATGATACTAACGATCAAACAAATAATATTTCTTTAGCAACAGCAGTGGTGTCCAATCCTGGAGGGTTAACTAAAGTTGGGAATACGTTCTTTCAAGTTAATGGGAATTCAGGTCCTGCAGTACTTAGCCGTATTGAAGATAATAAGGGTGGAACCATTAATGCCGGAGTATTGGAAATGTCAAACGTTGATTTGACAGAGGAATTTACGGAAATGATCGTAGCACAACGTGGATTCCAAGCAAATGCTAGAACAATAACTACTTCCGATTCTATTTTAGAAGAAGTAGTAAACTTAAAACGATAATAGCGTACTAATAGACTAAAATGATTGAATAACTCAGGGAAGAGTTAGGGGGATGCCCTTTGGCAGATGTATTATCACAGCAAGAGATCGATGCCCTGTTATCAGCCTTAAATAACGGTGAAATACAAGCGTCCGATGTAACGGTTAAAGATGAAAAAGTAAAACTATATGACTTCAAACGTGCCATGCGTTATTCCAAGGAACAGCTGAGAAGTATTACGAGAATTCATGAGAATTTTACTAGATTGCTAACTTCTTATCTTTCTGCCCAACTTAGAACCTATGTTCAAATTCAAATAGATTTGGTAGACCAAGTAAACTACCAAGAATATATCGCGTCTATCCCCTCGCGTACAATTTTGAACGTGTTTGAGGTTCAACCGATGGATGGAAAAATGGTTATGGAAATGAATCCTATAGTAGCCTACGCAATATTAGAACGTTTGCTGGGCGGACAAGGGGATACATCATCACGTAATGGATCATTAACTGAGATAGAAACTGTACTTTTACAAAAGATATTTTCAAGAGCTTCAGACATATATCAAAACGCGTGGAAAAACATTGAAAATATGAAAGTGAGATCGGAAGCGATTGAATCAAATCCGCAATTTATACAAATTTCTTCTCCAAATGACACAGTGATTGTCATAGCTCTCCACACTACTATTGGAGAAATAACAGGAAGAATGACTTTATGTATACCACATCTAATTGTGGAACCTGTTTTGCCAAAATTATCAACACATCAATGGCTTTCTT
This sequence comes from Neobacillus sp. Soil_C_43, assembly GCF_057656715.1. Taxonomy (NCBI): domain Bacteria; kingdom Bacillati; phylum Bacillota; class Bacilli; order Caryophanales; family Bacillaceae; genus Neobacillus; species Neobacillus sp. Soil_C_43. The sequence goes on along the minus strand of NZ_JBDGJV010000003.1, from coordinate 97,672 downwards.
CGATGTCCAAAACAAGTGCACCTCAGCAGGATAAAATTAAGCAAAACCTGGATACAGTAGGTGTACCCGTTATTGCAGAGCTAGGAAGGGCTACATTACCGATATCCGAACTCTACAACCTGCAGGTTGGAGATGTGATTGGTATTGAAACGGGTAAAATTCAAGTCAAGGTGGATCAAGTGACTAGATTTATAGGCAATCCGGGTCTTCAAAAGGGACGTTATGCAGTCCAAATCGAAGAAACAATCGACTCTGAAGGAGATGACATATAAAATGAACGAGGGGTTATTATCTCAAGAAGAGATCAACGCACTGTTTAATCAAATGAACGAGACACCTAGTTTGTCTATAGATGATTTTTTGAGTTCCTTGGAGCAGGACGCTTTAGGAGAGATTGGAAACATTGCACTAGGGAGCTCTACCACCGCGTTATCTTCACTGCTGAACCAACGGGTAGAGATTACCACACCTACACTGGCTGTGATTGAGCAGGAGAAAATGGAAGAGTTAATAAGAGAAAAACATGTAGCAGTGCACGTGGATTATACAGAGGGCATCCGTGGAAAAAATTTGTTAATGATCAAAGAGAACGATGCTAAGATCATTGCCAATTTGATGATGGGTGGTGATGGTACTGTACTTGAACCTGAACTATCTGAACTGCATCTAAGTGCCGTTCAGGAAGCAATGAACCAAATGATGGGTTCTGCAGCAACATCAATGTCCACCATATTTAGCCAAAAAGTGGATATCTCGCCACCAACAATTGATGTACTTGGATTTCCACCTAAGAAATTAGAAGATCTTGAAGACGATATTATTTTAGAAATATCTTTCCAGTTGAAGGTAGGAAGTCTAATTGATTCCAATATGATTCAATTTATTCCTTTGTCCTTTGGAAAGGATATGATCCAAAAAATTATGTCGCCAAGTAAGCCTGCGGAACCAAGTGTGAAGATTGAAAAAGAAGCGACTCCAGCACCTAGTCAACCGGTTTCGATGCAAGAAGTTCCTTCTGCACATTATCAAGAACAGGTTGTTTCACAAAGCAGTACTCAGCAAACCTCATTCAATGCTAATGTTCAAAAAGTTGAATACAGTACCTTTACCGAAACTAGATCTGGTGATGCTCATCCTGGAAATATTGATATGTTATTTGATATTCCACTTGAAATAACAGTTGAGTTAGGGCGTACAAAAATGCAAATTCGCAAAATTTTGGAGTTAGGTCCTGGCGCTGTTATTCAATTAGATAAATTGGCAGGAGAACCTGTGGATATTCTTGCAAATCATAAGTTGATTGCCAAGGGTGAAGTGGTCGTAATAGAAGAAAGCTTCGGGGTACGAATTACAGATATTATCAGCCAAATTGACCGTATTACTAATATGACCAATTAATATCAACAAAGAATGTAGGAGGAGAAAACTATGGCTAGGGTATTAATCGTTGATGATGCAGCATTTATGCGTATGATGTTAAAAGATATATTGACTAAGAATGGGCTTGAGGTTATTGGTGAAGCAGTAAATGGAGCTGACGCTATTGATAAATACCGTGAACTCAATCCTGATATTGTGACAATGGATATTACAATGCCGGAAAAAGATGGAATTAGTGCTGTTAAGGAAATCAGAGCTTTTCATCCGCAAGCTAAAATCATTATGTGCTCAGCAATGGGGCAGCAGCCAATGGTATTAGAAGCTATTCAAGCTGGGGCAAAAGATTTTGTAGTGAAACCTTTCCAACCTGACAGAGTAATGGAATCAATTAAAAAAGTTTTAGGCAGCTAATCATTTACTATGCTCAGCATGGTTAGTAGCTATTAAATTCAATTTGTTAAAAGGGAGTGGGGCTCTTGGCCACGCCACAACTAGGTAATTGTCCAAAATGCAGGAAACTTTATCTTCGCATTAGAAATATATGCGATGAATGTTACCAAAAAGCGGAAGAGGATTATTTGAAAACAGCTGCCTATCTCCGTGAATATCCGGGAAGTAACATTCAAGAAGTGAGTGAAGAAACGAAAGTCTCCGTAGCTCAAATTCGGGAATATATATTAACTGGACGTATTCTAATGGGAAGTTTTCCTAACTTAACCTACCCTTGCGAAACATGTGGGAATATGATTCGGGTGGGCAGGGTATGCAAGAGCTGTACGACACAGATAAAACAGGTAGATCCTAACAGTCAAAAAGAAGTAGAGCGCAGCACAGAACGCGATGACAAGGCTGGCGGCTACATAACAAGATACTTATAAGTAGAAAGAGCGAGATGTTAAAAGAACCTTTCATGGTTCCTAGCACTCTCGCTTTTTTAATAAAATACCTATATAGAAAACTATCAAAAAATTTCGATTTCGAATCAAAATATATGCTACTATGTAGTATATATTCATTGATGTAGTAGTTGCGCGTAAAGGAGATGTAAGTAAAGTTGGAGAAAATAAGAAATTTATCAATGGGTGTTAAGCTATGGGGTAGTTTTATTATTGTACTGTTATTTTTGGGATCTATTTCTATCGCTTCATATAATAAGATTAATACATTAAGTGATCATGTCGGTGAAATGGGCAGTACCCAAGTACCAGTTCTAGAAATCATCGGAAATTTAAAAGAAGAAGTAACAAGTATTAGAATGTATGCCTCTCAGCATGCCTATGAACAAGACGCTTCAACCAAAGCTAACCTTGAAAATTATATTAAAGTAGAAGCAACAAAAGTAAGAAAAAATATTAAAGAGTTACAAAAACTAGAACCTACACCAGAAAACAAAAAGTTTTTAAACGAATTTAGTAAAGACTTTGAAAAATATGTAGCCTATACTCCTGACTTTTTTGAAAAATCTAAGAGTAATAATTATGAAGAAGTACACGGGAAGATGGGGCTATTATCAGCTCTTGGCGGTAAAACAATGGTTTCCCTTGATCATTTGTCAAAGAGTGTCAAAAAGACAAATGATGGAATCATTGAAAAGGCAGATAAGGATTCATCAAGTGCTATTATTGAAATCATTGTGGTTTCGATTATTGCTATGTTCTTTAGTATATTGGTTGCATTTCTTATTAATAACCTCATTAGACGGTCGGTGTCTGGAGTGGTTAAAAATGCAGAGATTACCACGAATTCTGCTGACGAAATAAAAAAATCAATCGATAAGACAGCAACAAGTGCACAAGAGTTAGAAGAATCTATGAATAAAGCGAACGATTCAGTAGGGGAACTGGTAGCTTCTATTCAACAAGTGGCCGGAAATACCAATGTAACTGCCTCGGGTGTCGATGAAATTTCTGCTGCTGTTGAGCAAATGAGTGCCTCAATTAATTTAGTTAAAGGTAGTGCAGATTATTTGTCAGCTTCAGCTGAGGAGACTTCTTCTGCTATCCAGGAAATGATGGCTTCTATTGAACAGGTTGCTGCAAGTACAAGTAATGTGAATGAAAGTGTAGAAAAATTCTCAGAAGCGATTGAGGGAATGAGTGAATCAATTAAAGGAGTCAGTGAATATGCAGTTAGTTTAACCGATACTGCTGAAAAAACTTCTGAAACCGTTGAGGAAATGGTTGTTTCCATTAAGCAGGTGGCTGCAAGTGCACAAACAGTTAACCAGCTAAGTAACGAAGTAAAAGATGACGCATATAAAGGAACAATCTCTCTAAATGAAACCCTAAATGGAATGAAAGAGATTTCTTATGTGATTGAACAAGCTAGTGATGTAATGGAGAACTTAGGTAAAAGTTCGGAGGAGATTGGAAGCATCGTTGCTGTAATTGATGATATTGCTGATCAAACAAATTTATTAGCACTTAATGCAGCAATTGAAGCTGCGCGTGCCGGTGAACATGGTAAAGGATTTGCGGTAGTAGCCGATGAAGTACGTAAGCTTGCAGAGAGATCGGCAAAAGCAACAAAAGAAATTGCAAGCCTAGTAAAAGGCATTCAAAATGAAACGACTGTAGCTGTAGCCTCTATTAAAGAGGGCGCTGATAAGGTAAAAGTAGGAAATGACCTAGCTGAACAAACGAATCAGGCAATTAAGAAAATCGCAGAAGGTATTGCGCAGGTAACAGATGAAATGAATCAAATCGCTAAAGCGACGGAAGAACAAACGAAGAATAGTGAATTTATTACTAAAGCGGTAGAAAGTGTTACGACTCAGGCTGTTCAAATGACTCAATCAGCACAAGAACAAACGGTTACTTCTGAAGCAATTGTTAAAGGGATTGTCGATACAAAAGAACAAATCCAACAAATTTCAATTGCAACAGCTGAACAAGCAAAAGGAAGCCATGCAATCGTAACAGCCATTGAAAATGTGACTAACCAATCTAGTTCAGTGACAAGTGCAACAAAAGAACAAGCATTAACTGCTGAAGAAATTGTACGAAATATTAACAGTATTAAAGATATGGTTCAACAAATGCTAATTGCAACAAATGACCAAGCAAGATATGGACAGGAGATTGCATTAGAGGTAGCAAATGTTCAAAAACAAACCGAAGAGTTGAATTCAAGCATCGAAACGCAAACAAAAGAAGTCGATGAGGTAGTACTAGCAATTACAGATGTAAACTCACAGATTAAGAAACTAAAATAAATAATCAAAGGGCGCTTTCGCGGTATTTGCGGAGGCGTTTTATTCATACTTTAGTATTTTGATGAATGCGATAAAATATATTTATGATTTTGCTATCAAAAACTAAAAAACTATCAAAAAATTTGGTTATATTTATCAAAATATATGCTAATATGAGGTATATATCTGTCTTTTTTTGGGTTATTAATGTATCTCTAGAACTACTTTTGTATGCTACTTAGCGAGGGGAAGTTGAAATGGATTTAAATAATTATTTAGAGATGTTTATCGAAGAATCAAAAGAACATTTACAGTCGATTAATGACGAACTTTTAAAGCTTGAATCAGATTCAACGAATACAGCTATTGTAAACGAAATATTTCGTTCTGCCCACACACTTAAAGGGATGGCTGGCTCAATGGGATTTGATGACCTTGCCTCATTAACGCACGAAATGGAAAATGTCCTGGATCTTCTTCGTAATTCTAAATTAACGATTACTTCAGAAATAATGGACGTTATTTTTAAATGTGTAGATTTAATAGAAAGAATGGTTGACAGTATTGAGTCGGGTGGAGATGGAAAAGAAAACGTCACAGAAGTTGTGTCTCAATTAAAAAAAATCCAAAATCCTAATCACACAGAACTTGTCAGTGCTTCACGTGAGGTAGCCGCCACTGCAGAATTTGTACTGGATGAGTTTCAAGCAACAGTCATAAGTGAAGCTACGAAATCTGGAATGAATATATATCAGATTAAAGTATCACTTGATGCTAACTGTGTAATGAAATCAATTAGAGCTTATTTAGTTTTTCAGGCTGCTGAAGAATTAGGGGAGTTAATTCAAACCATCCCAACTGTAGAACAAATTGAGGAAGAAAAATTTGAAGATTCTTTTACCCTTTTAATGTTGTCAGAGCGTAGCTCACAGGAAATACATGCCGCATTAATCAATGTTTCAGAGGTAAGAGAAGTCATTGTGGACGAGAGAACCGGAATAGAAAATCCAGAAATGGCAAACTCATCTGCAACAGTAGAATCGGAAAAGGTTGAGTCAGTGAACCGTCAGCAAAATAAAGATGATTCGAATGTGGCTAAGAAAAAACAACGCTCCAAATCCATTCGTGTCGATATAGATAAACTAGACCAGCTGATGAATTTATTCAGTGAATTAATTATTGACCGAGGAAGACTGGATCAGATTGCACGGAAATCTCAGCTTTCTGAATTGACTGAAACGGTTGAACACATGACGCGAATTTCAACGGATTTGCAAGGACTCATATTGAATATGCGTATGGTTCAGGTAGAGCAAGTATTTAATCGTTTCCCTAGGATGATCCGAGACCTTGCCAAAGAATTGAATAAAAAAGTTCAATTAGTTATTGAAGGTTCAGAAACAGAGTTAGATAGAACGGTGATTGATGAAATAGGAGATCCATTGGTACATCTACTAAGGAATGCTTTAGACCATGGACTTGAGACAGCAGAAGAGAGAGCTGCAACTAACAAAGTCGAAGAAGGAACCATTTCATTAAAAGCATATCAAAGTGGAAATCACGTATTTATTGAAGTTTCTGATGATGGAAAAGGTATCAATCGTGAAAAGGTATTAAACAAAGCAATTGAACGCGCCGTAGTTTCAGAGGCGGAAGCTAAAACTCTGACAGATCAACAGGTTTATTCATTACTATTCTCGTCAGGTTTTAGTACAGCAGATAAGATTTCAGACATTTCTGGCCGTGGTGTAGGTCTTGATGTAGTAAAAACGAAAATTGAATCATTAGGTGGTTTAATTACGATTGATTCTACCCCTGGTAATGGCTCTGTTTTTCATATCCAATTACCTCTGACTTTATCAATCATTTACGCGATGTTAGTGAAGGTGGAAGAAGAGACATTTGCTATCCCGTTTAACTCAATTGTGGAAATCACAACAGCTGATGAGAATCCAGTTACTACTCTTCAAGGTCAAAAAGTAATCCAATTTAGAGGACAGGTTGTTCCATTAGTATTCTTAAATGAAGTCCTGCAAGTTCCACTAACCAATGCATCGGTTGATAAGCAGCAACAATTTATTGTAATTGTTCGAAAGGGTAACCAAAGCAGAGGAATCGTTATTGATTCAGTAGTTGGACAACAAGAAATTGTCTTAAAATCATTAGGTGGATATTTAACAAATCTTCCTGTTATATCTGGTGCGACAATCCTTGGAAATGGACAAGTAGCACTAATTATTGACTCGAATCAGTTTTTTTAATAGAAAGGGTGAACCTAAGTTATGGAGAATATCAAAGTAATCGCTTTTTCATTACGAGATGAAGAGTATGGATTGAACATTGATTATGTTCAATCCATTGAACGGCTGTCTCCGATTACAAGAGTTCCCAATGTCCCGTCTTATGTAAAGGGTGTCATTAACCTCAGGGGAAATATAATCCCCCTGATTGATCTCCAAAGTAAGTTAAACCTAGGACAAGTGGAATACTCTGAAAGCGCGCGAGTTATTATTGTGAAACTTGAAGAGATTGAATTAGGTTTCATTGTAGATAAAACCAGTAATGTAATTAATATTCCTTCAGATGCAATAGAAGCTGCAGCATCCAGCGGTTTTAATACAGACTATTTTGAAGGAATTGCAAAATACGAGGGACGATTAATTATCCTTGTAAATTTAGAAGAAATAATAAAAACTGAGGCAAATGAATCGGACGTAGAGGACTAAGTAATTCAAGAAGAGGGGATCACGTATGAAAGATCAAGTCAAGTTTCAGGATGCTAAAGTACTTATTTTTAAATTAGGCCAGGAAGAATATGGTGTACATATCAATCAAGTTGTCTCCATTGAAAGAATGCAGACGCTTTCTATTACTCCCTATCCAAATCGGGCATCACATGTACTAGGAGTTGCCTCCATTCGTGATGTTGTGATTCCTATTGTTGACATGCGCGCGGCACTTACAGGGGAAGCACTGAAACAAACAGATGTGACAAGAATCATAATTGTAAGAGTGTTCGAAAAAGAAATTGGCATTATAGTAGATGCGGCGACTGATGTGCTCGATCTTCCAGCAGAATCGGTTGAGCAAACCAATATTTTGGAAACAAATAATGTTTCTTATCTGTTGGGTATTTCAAGGTTTGATAATCGTATAGTTATTCTTCTAGATATTGAAAAGCTATTGGAAAATACAACAAATCTTGATGATTTGAGAGATATGATCCAAAGTTTTATCAATAGCAATGAAGGAGCAGAAGCCTAAAGGAGAGGTATACAATGCTGAAAAAAATGCAGAAAAATGGTTCAAGTAAATCCTACAAGTATCTAAAGCTAGCAAATAATGTTTCTATGGGTGTCAAACTATGGGGCAGTTTTATCATTCTTCTAGTATTCTTAGGATCAGTTTCGATCGTGTCTTATTATAAAATAAATGTGTTAAGTGACGACGTAACTTATTTAGGGAATACTCAGTTGAAAGAGGCCCAAATCATCTCAAAACTTAAAGACAGCATTACAGACATTCGATTAAATTTAACCAAATATTCATATGAGAAAAGTGCAGATGAAAAAGCAAAGATAGAAGATATAGTAAACGCGGATATTAAAAAAGTTAAAAGTGATGTAAAGGATTTGGAAAAACTTGTAGTGAATTCAAAAGATAAAAAGCTAGTACAGCAGTTTAATATTAACTTCGGTTCATATGAAAATACCATTCCAACAATCTTTGAAGCGACTGAAGGTGAGAATTACTACACTACCCATGCAAGATTAGGGGTTTTACAACATAATGGGGACAATACCATCAGTTCGCTTGAGAGAATGGCCAAAAGTTCACAAACAAATACCAATAAGATTATCGATGATGCTAAGCAACGCTCAACTAATTCTCTTATTCAGATTATAGGTGTTTCTGTATTAGCAATGGTATTAAGTATTTTGGTCGCATTTTTAATTAATGGACTCATTCGTCGTACAGTAAGCAGAGTATTGAAAAATGCAGAAATCACCACTAATTCTGCTACAGAAATTAAAAATTCGATAGATAAAACAGCCATTAGTGCGCAACAACTAGATGCTTCTATGAATAAAGCAAATGATGCCATAAGCGAATTAGTTGCATCCATACAGCAAGTTGCTGGGAACACGAATATAACGGCTTCAGGCGTAGATGAAATTTCTGCTGCTATTGAACAAATGAGTGCTTCCATTAACTTAGTTGCAGCAAGTGCAGACCATTTTGCATCCTCTGCGGATGAAACTTCTTCGGCAATCCAAGAGATGATGGCTTCCATTGAACAAGTAGCAAGTAGTGTAGGTAATGCTGGTGCGAATGTGGAACAAATTTCTGTTTCGATTGAAGAAATGAGCCACTCTATTAAAGGTGTAAGTGAACATGCTGTAAGCCTAACTGATACGGCTAAACAAACAGCAGACACAGTGGAGGAAATGGTTGTTTCCATTCAACAGGTGGCTGCTAGTGCCCAGACAGTTAATCAGCTCAGCAATGCTGTTAAAGATGATGCCTATGAAGGAACCATTTCATTAAATGAAACATTGAACGGAATGAAGGAGATTTCTAAAGTAATTGACCAGACTAGTAGAGTAATGGAGAACTTAGGAAAAAGCTCTGAGGAAATTGGCAGCATTATTGCAGTAATTGATGATATCGCTGATCAAACAAATCTATTAGCTCTAAATGCAGCAATTGAAGCAGCACGTGCAGGGGAACACGGAAAAGGATTTGCAGTTGTTGCTGATGAGGTTCGTAAGCTTGCCGAAAGATCTGCAAAAGCAACGAAAGAAATTGCTGGTCTTATCAAGGGGATTCAGAATGAAACGACAGTTGCAGTATCTTCTATTAAAGATGGTGCTCAAAAAGTAAAAGTAGGAAACCAATTGGCGGATAAAACGAACCAAGCGATTAAGAAGATTTCTGAGGGGATCTCTCAAGTAACGGTTGAAATGAATCAAATTGCAAAAGCAACGGAAGAACAATCAAAAAATAGTGAGTTCATTACCAAAGCGGTGGAGAGCGTAACAAGCCAGGCTGAAGAAATGACTCAATCTACAAAAGAACAATCGATCACTGCTGAAGCAATTGTAAAAGGAATTACCAGTACGAAGGAACAGGTACAACAAATTTCTATTGCGACGGCTGAACAAGCCAAAGGAAGTCATGCTATTGTTGCTGCTGTAGAAAATGTAACACACCAATCAGGCTCTGTAACTAATGCAACGAAAGAACAGGCACTGACGGCGGCAGAAATCGTTCGCAATATTAATAGCATCAAAGAAATGGTTCAGCAAATGATGATGGCAACCAATGAGCAAGCAAGATATGGCCAGGAAATTGCGTTAGAGGTAGGAAATGTTCAAAAACAAACAGAAGAATTAAATTCCAGCATCGATACGCAATCAAAAGGTGTTGAAGAAGTCGTACTTGCCATTACGGATGTAAATAAACAAATTCAAAGATTAAAATAATTAATAGATGACGAAACGCCTTCGCAATATAAGCGAAGGTGTTTATTTTTGGCTGTGTTAAAGAACATTGTTGATTTTTATAACCTGTTGATTGGAGCGGAAGGCGCGAAGACTCCTGTGGGAGTACGGTTCAGGGGAGACCCCGCAGGCGCAAGCGCCGAGGAGGCTCGCCGAAACGCCCACGGAAAGCGAAGCGCCTGGAGCGGAAATCAACAGACAAGTTTAACAGAGTATTTTTTATAAAAAACTATCATCCTTTCAACATACTTTTCTCAACTTTTAATGAAATTTATGTTCACTTAAGGTATAATTACAACATAATTTTGATTTATTTTGATACTTTTGCAAAAGATGATTTTGAAGAAGTAAGATGGGGTGAATTCACTTGAAAATACAGGATCCGGTAAGAATAAATATAGGTGATTCCCGCCTCTCTCCTAGCGACCGTTCATCGACAAACACAGCATCCTTTCAAAAAATCATGAATACCTTTTCGAAAGAACTGACTAAAGAACATCTTCAGCAAATATTGCAAGAAATCGACCAACAGGGTCAGAGATTAAGTGAGAAACCGACCTTTGCTGAACTCAGGAAATATAAAGAAGTGGTCAAGCGGTTTATGGGTGAAGTAACAAAGAATGGTGTTGGTCTCTATCAAACAGATAGCTGGGACCCATATGGAGGAAATAAAACATTAAAAACTGTCCAAGTTCTCGACCGTAAATTAATGGAATTAACTGACCATGTTTTAAAAGAGCAGGATGAAGGGTTATCTATTCTGGATCGCATTGGTGAGATTAAGGGATTATTAATTAATTTATATACTTGATCAATAGAAAGGGGAAGAACACGTGCAAGAATATCTAAATGTAGCAACTTTAATAGTCAATTTTATCGCTGTGCTGTATTTAGTCATCAAGAGTTCTTTCCGAAAAAAATGGGACTATCAGCAGGAACTATCCTTAAAGATGGTATCCAATCAAGAAAAATTGATGCGTCAATTAACTGATATAAAAATAACTATTGAGCACCACCATATGATGACTCAAAGAGAGAATGAACAATGGAAGGTAGAATTGGTTCAAGCATTGAATGCGGTGAAAATTGAATCTGACTCTAATTCAAAAGCAAACAATGATCAGCATTTATTTTTGAATGATCGATATAAGGAAGTTTTTGATTTGAAAGCTAAAGGTCTCTCAGTGGAAGAGATTGCAAAGCAACTGGGTAAAGGCAATGGTGAAGTCGCTTTTATTCTCCAACTGGCGGAACAGGCACGTACTTAAGAAGAGAGGTTTTTTTATGCTAAGAGGGTTGTATTCTGCAGCTTCAGGAATGTTTTCTTTGGAGCGAAGACAAGAAACTTTATCAAATAATCTCGCAAATGCACAAACACCTGGGTTTAAAAAAGATGATACCGTCCTACGTGCATTTCCCAAATTATTAGTGGAACGAATTAGAGACTTTAATGAAAATATACCGGGTTCCACAGGATTGCCAGGACAAGGAGTACCTATCGGTGAATTAACGAATGGTGTGTATGCGCAGGAACGCATCCCAAGCTTCCTTCAAGGGACACTTGTTCAAACAGACCAACCCTTGGATATTGCCATCGAAGATCAAAATATCCCTCTGCAGGTTGTTAATGGTCGGACAGTAAAACCAACTGCATTCTTTGCCGTAGAGCTTCCAGATGGATCGGTTGGTTACACACGGAACGGAAAATGGGACTTAGATGCCAATGGGAATCTAGTCACATCGGATGGATATCGAGTCTTAGGAGCAGACCATAAACCGATTCAAATTACTGGTGGTATTAGTAAAGAGGATTTGTACATAAATGCTGATGGTCAACTGATTGCTAATCCTAACGATCCAGCTAAGTCTAGTAATGTTGGACAAATTGGTATTGCGGTCGTGCAAAATCCGTATGAGCTTACACGTCAGGGAGGCAATGTATATAAGTCTGAAAATCCATTGCCGTTTATTCAAGATGCGGGGGGAACAAATCCGGGTGTGGTCCTACACCAAGGGGTTATTGAACAGTCGAATGTAGATCCTGGTCAAACAATGGCTGACATGATGATGACAGTCCGTGCCTATGAGGCCAATCAAAAGGTGGTTGGAGTGTATAATCAATCGCTAGAACAACTTTACTCTGTAGGAAAAATTAACGGATAACCATACAGTTAGGAGAAAAGTCATTTGAATACGTCACTATATATTTCATCTGGTGCACTGCAGGCCTACCAACAAAAAATTGATACATCCGCAAACAATGTGGCCAATGTGAACACCCCAGGATTTAAACGAAAAGACCAAAGTTTCTCTGAAATATTAGCCTCTCAATTAAACAATCAAGGACGCGTTGATCAAGAAATCGGGCGCTTGACTCCGAATGGCGTGCGTGTTGGCTATGGAACCCGTACAGGACTTACGCAACTTGTCATGGAACAAGGCCAAGCCATTTCAACTGGAAATCCTTTTGATTTAATGATCCAAGGAAAAGGATTTTTCCAAGTAGGTTATCCTTCTGCAACTGCTGGCGGAGCGGACGAGGTAAGATATACACGCGATGGGAATTTTCATTTAAGCCCAAACCCTAACAAACAAGGAAGCTATAATTTAGTTAATGCGAACGGTGGTTATTTACTCGACCAAAATGGGAAACCAATTGAATTAGATGGGCAATATGATGTCAGTATTGATGCAAACGGTCAAATGAATTTGAGAAGCAAAGATGGTAGCGGTGCTCCGTCTATTTCGGCCCAGCAAGTGGGAATTGTTGATATTCAAAATCCTCATGTTTTAAAGAACATGGGTGGGAATGAATTTTCTATTGATACTACCGTGTTACCTAATGGATCTAACGCTTTAGACTATGTGAAAAAGATGCAGCCAGGAGAGGTGCAGGTTACATCTGGCTTTCTAGAAGGATCTAATGTGGATTTAACGAAAGAGATGACGGACCTTATGACCACTCAGAGAGGGTTCCAAATGAATGCTAGAGCAGTGTCTTATGCAGATCAGATGATAGGGATTGCTAACGGAATTTTAAGGTAGATTTTTAGTAGTGAGACGTTTTTTTGCGTCTCTTTTTTTGTATTGTGTAATAAAACTTAGGGAAAATACTTAACTATATGGTTTTTTCTCCGATAATAAAATACAAACTATTTTTTATCTAAATAATATAGATGATAGAAAAGGAGTGAAACGGAATGATTGATAGTAGTAATACATTGAGAGTCAGCGGGCTGGCTTCTGGTATGAATACGGATGAAATTGTGGCGAACCTTGTTAAAGCTCAAAGCAGCCGGTTATTCAAAATGCAGCAAAACAAAATCACGTCCTCTTGGAAACAGGATGCCTACCGTGACGTAAACAAAAAAGTAGACGAATTTCGAAAATCGATGGAAGCTTTGCGTTTGCAATCGACTTTTAATAAGCAGACTTCAAGTTCTTCGAATGAAGGTATTGTTTCTGCTATAGTAAGTGGCGTACCAACTCAAACATCTTACGAAATAACAAATGTGCAGCAAGCGAAACCAGCAACTGCAGCATCAGTGAAGTTTTTTCAATCAACCACTTTAGATACAACTAAGACATTGGCTCAATTAGGTGTTGCGGATGCTACAACGGATGGGAGTCGAAAAACATCATTAACAGTAAATGGAACATCTTATGATTTTAGTATTGATGCAACACTTTCTACGGTCTTAACTGAGATATCAACTAACACACCTTTAACTGCAAATTATTCAGCAACGGAAAAGTCTCTTACTTTTACTAATGATGCTGCTGGAATAAGTGATATAACTCTAGGTGGACAGGCTGATTTTCTTACTGCCCTAAAAATTCAAGCAGGTTCTACTATTGATCCAGCTCCTAGTGACCCTGCGGTTGAAGCAAGCTACGTAAATGGGTCAAATATGTCAGTAACAAAAGGCTCTAATGCTGAACAAGCTAAAATGTGGATTAACGGAATTGAATTTCGTTCTGATACAAATAAAATTACGTATGATGGAATGACATTTGATATTAAAGCAAGCATGACCAGCGGGACTCTAAGTGTAACAAATAAAAGTGACACTGATTCGGTTTTTAACAGTGTAAAAACTTTTGTGGATAAGTATAATGAGTTAATAGATGACTTAAACGGTAGATTGACAGAAAAACGATATCGAGATTATCCTCCATTACTTGATGATCAGAAAAAAGATATGAAAGACAATGATATTAAGTTATGGGAGGAAAAGTCAAAGAGTGGGTTGCTTGCAAGTGATTCAACCATAAGATCTTTTTTGACAGAAATGCGTGATAGTTTAGTAACCCCAATTCAAAATATTGCAGTAGCATTAGGTTCTACCTCATTAAAAGAAATTGGGATTAATTTTTCTACAAATTATAGAGATAATGGTAAATTAGTTTTGAATGAAGAAAAGCTAAAAGGAGTCTTAAATACAAATTTAGAGGATGTGAGTAAATTTTTTACAATGAAGGATCCAAGTGCAACTACAACCTCTACAACAGCGACAAGTAGTACCATACATGATAACAGTGGATTTGGCTGGAGAATATATGATAGGTTAAATGTGACAATTAAACAACTTGGTGCACTAGCTGGTTCTCCCAATTCCTCAGTAGATACCCAGAGTTTCATGGCAAAACAAATTAGATCATTGGATGATAACATTAGCAGGGAACAAGATAAAATAAGTGCATACGAACAAAGACTTTGGAAGCAATTTGGAGCGATGGAAAAAGCATTGCAACAGCTTAATTCACAAGGATCCTGGTTGTCACAACAATTAGGAATGTAATAAAAATAAGAACCGTTTATCTCAAAGGTATAAGCACTTTTGGATAAACGGTGTTTTTTATGAATTAATTAAATTAAAAACTATCAAACAAAATTTTTATAAAAATAGCTAAACAATATTTCTGTCATACCGATATATATAAACAAGAAGAAAATTCTTTAAATAGTAAAAACAAAGTATAAAATAATTACACATTTTGCTCATACAACCGATAAATAAGAATAACCAAGAATTATTTGTAGATCAAAACTGAAAAACTTTCAAAAAAATACTAAACAGTTCAAAAAGTTATCCGATAATAAGAATTGTAATAGTAAAAGAATCAATGGAGGATGGTAACGTGCTCATTGTAGGCAGAGAAATTGGGCAATCAGTGATTATTGATGATGTTATCAAGGTTACTGTCTTACAAGTTGGTTCAAAACTTCGCTTAGTTATTGACGCACCAAAGAGCATGTCAATTTCTAAATTGAAGGATAGTAAAAGTGGTAAATACTTAAAAAAAGGGACTAGAATTATAGAGTCCTCAACACAAATTGGTAAAAAAATAAAAATTACAATTTTACAAACTGAATCTGGTTTACTAAGGTTTGCAGTTGATGCACCTAAAGAAATTAGTATTTTCCGAGAAGAATTGTATAAAGGAAAACAAAAAGAACAAATTATTTGAGATTTGATTATTTTAATTTTGATAATAACCCTAAGGGTTTATTATAGATAATTTTTAGGGGATGTCCCCAAATAATTTATTTTGATTTAATTCTAAGGAGGAAAAATATTATGCGTATTAATCACAACATTGCAGCACTCAACACACACCGTCAGTTGAATGCCGCTTCAACAGCACAAGGTAAGTCAATGGAGAAACTTGCTTCAGGTCTTCGTATCAATCGTGCAGGGGACGATGCAGCTGGACTTGCAATCTCTGAAAAAATGCGTTCACAAATTCGTGGTCTTGATCAAGCAGCAAAAAACTCACAAGATGGAATCTCTATGATTCAAACAGCTGAAGGTGCATTAAACGAAACTCACGACATTTTACAACGTATGCGTGAATTGTCTGTTCAAGCATCTAATGATACTAATACTCTTGACGATCGTCAATCAATTGGTGACGAAATCTTTGAACTTAAAAAAGAAATTGATAGAATTTCTGAAACTACTAAGTTTAACGGTAAAGGATTATTGAATGGTGATATGTCAACTTCTCAAGATGCAACATCTACAGCGAAGCTTGGTACAGCTGTTGGTGCAGCAGTAGTATCCAAAGTAGATGTAAGTGGTGCTGTAGCTGGAACAACTTATACATTTGCTGATGGAACTGCAGCCGATGGAAAACTTACTCTTAATGCTACTGTAAACGGAAAAACCGTCTCAGAAACAGTAAGTGTGGCTGCAAATAGCCAAACATTAAACTTCTCAAGCCTTGGCATTAGCATTGAACTTGCCGGTACTGAAACTTCAACAAATATCGAAGCAGGCTTAAATAATAAAACAGTTATAACTGCTGCAGGAAATGGAAATGCCACTTTCTTAGTAGGTAGTAACGGATCAGCATCTGAAAAAATTACTGTTGATTTCAAGAAAATGGACACAACAACATTAGGTTCAGGTGGTCTAAACGATATTGGTGACAAAGTAACAGATAACACAGCTGTAAATACTGTCGCTAAAGCAGATGCACTTACTGCAATTTTAGATGATGCAATCAAGCAAGTTTCTCAACAGCGTTCAAATTTAGGTGCTAACCAAAACCGCTTAGAACACACTATCAATAACCTAAACACATCTTCTGAAAACTTAACTGCTGCGGAATCTCGTATCCGTGACGTTGATTATGCTTTAGCTGCCTAAGCGGTGACAAGCACAGTCGTCCTAGCTGGTAACGGCTAGAGATCATTATCGGGTGAATTGCTGGAAAACCCTTAGAGCTTTTCTTACCACAACGAAATTGGAAACGACAAGCGTGATGGTTTGATAAAAGAAAAGATTGGGCAATCAGCAGCCAAGCTCCTGTCTCGAAAGAGTGGAGAAGGTTCAACGACTAGGATAAACCATCTAAGGCGAAAGCTATGATGATGAAATCCATAGGTGAAACAATGGTCATCAGCATTGTGAATCCGAAGTGCCCGACCCCTACTAGAATACTTGAGGGTGAAGATATAGTCTGGTCATTTATGAAAGTAAATGTTCGCACGATGGCGAAAGAAATGATGAATCAAACTAAGAACTCTATTCTTTCTCAGGCAGCTCAAGCTATGCTGGCTCAAGCAAACCAAGCGCCTCAAGGAGTTCTTCAACTTCTTCGTTAATAGTATTAAAATCAGACTCCAGATTTATCTGGGGTCTTTTTTAAATTTTTTTGGGTTGTTAAGAATTTTCATCTAGCATGAAACAAATGGTTATAATTTGACTTTTTGTTAGTCCTGTTTGATTCTGAATTAATTCAATGAGGAAACTATATATTTCACCAATGATTATTTGAAAACCCTTGGTGTTTTGTTTCCTCTGAACTATTAAAATTATATCTTTATAAAAATTAATGTAGTTCTTTCTATCTACAATTATTTGGTGCAGTGTCTTAATATTGACTAGTTTTTTATGAATTTCGTTTGTTAGTTTTGTTAGTTCAATGTTATTTGGTAAATATATTGTTGTTCTTTTATTAGTAGGTTGTGGAATTCGGTGTGGAGTCTTTTTTCGTTTCATCGAAGAATGAATATAGGGTTCAACTAAATACATAAAGTAATAGATTTGTAATTGATCATATAAAATAAGGCGATTTTGAGAGTCTAAATTAAATTGAAGAGTAAATTTTTTCTCTAAGAGATCTATAAGTTGAAGATTTTCAGAAGGAGGAAAATTATCAGTAGAGAGGATAATCTTTTTGGGAATCGTTTCTTTGATAGTTAAATGCCCATCATCCTGGTACCACCAAGCTAATGCTACTTCATATAGGTATACTTCCAAAAATTGAAATGGTAAGATTTTTTTACGATTTTGATACCAAATTGACTCTAGCCATGTAATAATAGGTGCCGTACGAGATTGTACTTGATAATATTCCGTGTAGCCCTTTAAAACTCGACTATCTTTTACCTTTTTATAGTAAGGAGAAGTGAGGGGTAATGTATGCATTAATTTTTTATAACAATAAAAACACCAGTCTTTATCACTTGTAGTATGAATAAACTGAAAACGGGGATTGCGTCCCTTTTGTGTAGTAATGCATCCGTCCCCTAATAATTTTCCGGTTACCATATTTAGTTTTTCAATCATTTCGGAAGATAAGTTATACATAGAATCACCCCAAATAGATATAGAACCTATGTTCTGTTATAACGTATTCATAGTTTTTGACCTAATAATACCAAAACTAGTGTTAAATTTTCCAATTACTCTAAACATTCCCTTTTCCCATCCGATAATAGGATTAATAGAAACTGTACAAAAGGGGGACATGAAATGATAGATAAATTGTCCAATTCTACTAACCAATCAGTTGATTACACCGTTCCTAAAGTGGAGGGAACCGCCAAGATTAAAGAAGTATTGCCCGAGAAAAAAGAGCAACCTCAATCACCACCACAACAACAAGCACAGACAAAAGAAAAAACTGAAAAAGTCATCAACAGTATGAATGAATTTCTAAAGGCTTCCAATACTCATTTAAAATTCCAATTTCATGATGAGTTAAAAGAATACTATGTAACCTTGGTTGATGATACAACAAACGAAGTAGTCAAAGAAATTCCTTCTAAGAAACTCCTAGATATGTACGCAGCAATGACTGATTACCTCGGTCTCTTAGTTGATAAAAAAGTATAGGTAATGGTGAACTATCATGCAGTTTCCACAAATTAGACTACATCAAACCTATGCCCAGATTGGACTCCGCATAACACAGCCCGTCCAAGAGATTGAACAAAAGCCAGCTGATCAATCGATTAAACAGATTCCCGCCATGATGACTATAGAACGTAACCCGAGCCACCTTGATATTGATCAAGAGCAATTATGGAATGAGCTAAACTTTAAAAGTAATAGTGTATTTAGTGAAGATATGGCAGCGTTCGCAAAACAAGAAGCATTAGAAGCGGTAGCCGAAAAAGCACAAGAAGGCGATCAATTCGCGGCAATTGAAAAAAAAAATGATGCGATACAATCTGTTGTGTCTGCTAAAGCAAACCCAGGGCCAGCTGAATTTAATATTGGTTTTATCCCAAGTTACGGTTCTGTAAAAATTCACTTTACACCTACTGAGCTAACTATTGACTGGAAACAAGGCGGGGCAGAAATAGAAACGACTCAAAATAAGCCAATTCATAACTATACACCAGGGAAGACCGAAGTATACCTTCGTCAGATGCAGGACTTACAAATCGACTTTGTCGGTGGAAATGTGGATAGTAAATCATAAAAATGACCAGCAGCGGAAAGCAACCCTTTCGGCTGTTTTGAATTTTATGTTGTTAATAACATAATGAAATCAAAAGAATAATTTGATACAATTATATAGAATATGATCTTTTCGATAAAAGAAACAAAATTTATTACAATAACTAAACTTTTAAATAAATATACCGATAAGAATTAATAAAGGAATAGGAGGGAACTACAAATGAGAATTAATGATACGAAAGTTGGTTTTTATTCCTACCAAAATCAATCGAATCGTTCAAATACAAATAACACCACTAAAAAGACATCTACTTCTGCAGACGTTAGCATTTCATCACGCGGCCGTGAAATCTCTCAAGCCATGATGTCTGAACAAGCACAACGTCAACAGCGCATTCAGGAATTGAAACAACAAATTGCTGACGGAACCTACAAAGTAGACAGCAGCAAAATTGCTGAAAAAATGACTGCGTTTTGGAAAAATACATCTATCTAGGAGACAAGTAAATGGAACCCCTGAACACAATTATTCAAACCTTAGAAACAATGGTCGAAGCACATACACGATTACTAGACCTGGCCAAAGGGAAAAGAAGCTTGCTGGTGGAAGGTAATATTCAGGGTCTTCAAAGTCAAATTCATCGTGAAGCCATGTGCGTAGATGAAATTCAAAAACTAGAACAAATTAGAAAACTTAAAGTGCAAGAATATATGGTTCAGAAGGGCATCAATAGTGTTTCCTATACCTTAGAAGAATTAACAAATATACAACAAGATAACACTTATAAGGCTAAACTAACAAATGCCGCAAAACAATTGCGCAGGTTAATTCAGGAAATTTCTCAGATCAATGAGAATAACCAACAATTAATCCAAACTTCTCTATCATTTATACAATATTCTATTGGAATGTTTGCTAGGAAAGAACCGGCTATTGGCTACGGTCCAAATGCTAAAAATCGCTATACTAGCATGTTGGATGCTAAGATTTAGAGTTTTATTTTTTAGGAGGATTTGTCATGACATCAACCTTTCATGGGATCGAATTAGGGAAAAGAGGACTTGCGGCACAACAAACTGCCCTTTCTACCACTGGTCATAATATTGCGAATGCAAACACTACAGGGTATACACGTCAACGGGCAGAAATGATCGCAACTAAGCCAGTTTCCATCCCAGGTATGCAAATCCAGTTAGGGACCGGTGTAGAAGTAGATAAGCTTGTTCGCTTACGTGAGGATTATTTGGACGTGCAGCTGCGTGGCGAGAATAAGAGTTTGGGTTACTGGGAAGCAAAAAGTGATACTCTTACCAAAGTGGAAGAGCTATTAAACGAGCCATCTGACGATGGTTTAGCTCATACAATGGATGAATTTTGGAAGGGCTGGGAAGAACTGTCGAAGAATCCAGACAGTGCTGCCGCCCGTGCCGTTGTAAGCCAAAAAGGGGTAGCAGTAACCGAGACTCTTAGACATATTTCCGAGTCGTTAAATCAAATTCAGGATGATCTTAAATTAGTTATTAAAACGAAAACGGATTCAGTTAATTCGTTAGCAGCACAAATTGGAAACCTCAATGATCAAATTGGTCGGCTTGTTCCAAATGAATATCAGCCGAATGATCTATATGATCAACGGGATGTTTTAATTGATCAGCTATCTAAGCTAGTTGATGTAAAGGTTTCCCCTCCGAATAAAGATACAGGTGTAGTTGACATCTCTGTCGGTGGCGTTTTACTTGTTTCAGGAAAAACAGCTAACACACTTACGGTTGATACTTCAAGCGGGGTTGTGGATCCAGCTAATATAAAAATCGGTAATACTCAAGTAACCTTAACTTCCGGTGAATTATTAGGAAGAATTGAGTCGTTTGGAATTTTAGGAGGGGGAGTAAAATCCACTATACCTACGATTCAGGAGAAAATGAATAATTTAGCGATGACATTTGTCAATGCCGTTAATACCGTTCATGAAAAAGGGATGAATTTGGATAATATTAACGGAACTTCTACCAATAAAGTGCCGTTTTTTATTGGAACGAGTATGAATGATATTGCCGTTAATCCTGACATTTTGAAATCTCCTAGTTTGATAGCTGCAGCTAAGGAGGAATCATCCGGCCAATCATCAACAGGAAATGGTAAAAATGCGCAAGACATTGCTAATATTAAATTTACTGCTCTTGGTTTTCCTGGAATCAACTCTACGGCAGATGATTATTACCGGAATATTATCGGTCAGCTAGGTATTGACTCACAGGAAGCTCAGAGAATGCAAAGCAACTCAGAAGTGATTATTCAACAAGTAGAGAACCGCCGCCAGTCTGTATCTGGTGTATCGTTGGATGAAGAAATGGCGAACATGATTAAGTTTCAGCAGGCATACAATGCTTCAGCAAGGATGGTAACAGTAGTGGACCAATGTCTAGATAAAATCATTAACGGCATGGGCCGTGTAGGCTTGTAGGAGGGATAATATGACCTTGCGTGTCACTCAAAATATATTGAATCAGAATTTGTTGTTTAATTTACAGCGAACCAATAAGACGATGGACCAATTACAAGAACAGGTATCATCAGGCAGAAAGATCAATAAACCCTCTGATAATCCAGTAACAGCAGTACGAGGCATGTTTTATCGTTCATCATTAAACGAAATTGATCAGTATAAAAGAAATGCAGATGATGGACTTTCCTGGATGACTTCAACGGACGAAGCACTTGATGAATCCACCTCTGTACTTCAACGGGTAAGAGAGCTTACAATACAAGGTAAGAACGGAACGAATAGTGAAACCGACCGGAATGCTATTGCTGAAGAAATCAGCCAATTAAAAGAGCATCTAGGGGAGATTTCAAACTCTCAGATAGCTGGAAAATATATTTTTGCAGGTACCGATGTAAAAACTCCTCCATATAGCAGTGCTACAAAAGAGTTTACAAATGCTAACAATGAAAAACTAGAATTAGTGGTGGGGCAAAATAACACAGTGCAAATCAATGTGAAGGGCATAGATGTATTTAACAACGATGGAGCTGGCGGGATCTTTAAAGTACTTTCAGATATTGAAACTGATTTTCGTTCTCCCAATCCAGGATCAACAGACCATTTAGCACAATTAGACGGCCAAATGGACAACCTTCTCAGACATCGGTCTGAATTAGGGGCACGAATGAACCGGATGGAATTAAGTATCTCACGAATAGACGGGCTTGAGGTATCTACTACACGGTTATTATCGGGTGAAGAGGATGTTGATATGGCAGAAGTTATCACCAATCTAAAAGCCCAAGAGAATGTGCAGCGGGCTGCATTATCTGTTGGTGCTCGTATTATCCAACCCTCTTTAGTAGATTTCTTACGTTAATCATATGGGGCAGCGCAATTTTTTTGTGATTGCCCTTTTTTTATACAATTTTATCCTTAACTTTTTTTTCCAATATCCGATAAAATATAAATAAGACATAATTTAATTGAACAGATTATCAGGAGGACTCTATGTATCCAAAAGTGAACCAAAACATAATGATCGATATACTAACCCATGAACTATCCTGTAAGTCAAATATTGCCGAGATTGGAGAAAAAGAGATTCTCATTAGTATTCCACTTGATAGAGAAATAATTGGTCTGTTATCTATAGGGACAAAATTAGAAATATCTTATATTATTGGTGAAAATAAATTTGAATTTAGGACTGAAATTATTGGCAGAACTAGAGATACCATCCCACTGCTCCGCCTAGCGAAGCCGAATGAAAATGAGATTATCAAAATCCAACATAGAGAAAATGTACGAGTGAATTCAAATTTACGTTTATTGATTGACGGGAGTGAACTACATACCATCAATATTAGTGCTGGCGGAGTACTATTTTCATGTAAACTAGATTCTCAATTTCATGAGGGTGAAGAAATTGCTGGTACCTTATTCGTTCCAGATTTACGGAGTAAGGAACTAGTACAAGTCCCAATTCAAGGAAAAGTAATTCGAAGTAGTTTGATGAGAGAGATCGAAAGAAGATATGTAGCTCTAGAATTCACTTCAATCAAACGACCTGATCAAATGAAAATTATCCAGCATTGTTTTGAAAAACAAAGACAAATCCGCTTAAAGGAACGATAATATTTGTTTATAAAAAGGCTGCTTTAAAGAATAATGTTGATTTGTATACCCTGTTGATTGGAGCGGAAGGCACGAAGACTCCTGTGGGAGTACGGTTCAGGGGAGACCCCGCAGGCGGAAACGCCGAGGAGGCTCCCCGAAACGCCCACGGAAAGCGAAGTGACTGGAGCGGAAATCAATAGTCAATTTTACACAGCCTATAAAAAAAGCCTTCTTCATTTAAAAAGAGAGGCTTTTTTGTTGTTTTCTACTAAAAAAGCCTCTATTAATATTTAAATAAGTTGTTTACAGATAATTACAAATTTTATATAATTAACATGTTCATGTAAATACTAGTAATAGATTTTTTTGATTGAACGACACCCATAAAAAATTCATAAGATCGAATACATATAGTAAGAGAATGATAACGAAAGTGCGTTTGAAATGACAAATGATTTTGATGCTTGTATTATTGTTGTTTAAGATTATTGCTTTTGTACCAATCGTTCATTTCTAATAATCATGTAGGAGGTATTCTTATGAGTTTAAAATCCGCACTATCTGAGCTGAAAGAGGCATTTGCGAATCAGGAATTAGGACAATCAGAAGAGTCTTTCATTCATGACTTGGAGAATAAAAACAATTTGACTTCTGGATCATTAGTTTATTATTTTAACAATTTGATGATGTTTAATATGAATGAAAATAATCAAAATAATTTGGATTCAAAAAAGACGAATCGTAAATGGACCAAAAATGAAATTACCTTTATGTTTCAATATATTAAAGACCGGCAAGAAGAGGGTGCACTGAATATTACGGAGATATTAGAGGAGGCAGCACAACTGCTGAACCGAGGCTATCAATCTGTAAACTATAAATATTATTCCACATTAAAGTCGAATGAAAAAGAGTCAAAATTAAATCAAAATGCCCTTCAATTTACAACGATTAACGAAAATAACGTACCGGTAATCTCAATTGAAGCAATTAACGAGGTACCTACAGTTCCTCAAGCTACCTATCAAAATACTGAACAGAATACTGATTTGCTAGATATTTTGTCAGGGCTTATTACGAACGTACAACAACTTCCCGGTCTAAACCTAAATGAAATGTTGAGAGGGTTATACCAATTAACCAATATGGCACTTCAAAACCAGGAAGCTGTTCAACAAGTTGAGACAATGAAATCGACAATCAATCATGAAAAAGAAGCCCTTAAGGAAAAGCTAGTTAAGAGGGAACAGCAACTAAGACAAGAGAAAAAACGAAATGACGAATTACAGTTAGAAGTTTCTAAGCTTGCTAGAGAAATTACTGCATTTAATAAATTGGGGGATGCAGCTAAAATTCAAAACCTCAAATCGTATAATCAAAGACTTAACTATCTTATTGATGGGTTTGGAATTGTTCTCCAGGTCGGCAGCTAAGCAAATAAAAAAAAGATACTCCATTTTGAATTGGACTATCTTTTTTTTATTTGGCTGTGTTAAAGAACAGTGTTGATTTATACACCCTGTTGATTGAAGCGGAAGGCACGAAGACTCCTGTGGGAGTATGGTTCAGGGGAGACCCCGCAAGCGCTTTTTTGGCCGAGGAGGCTCGCCGAAACACCCACGGACCGCTTGTGCCTTAAGCGGAAATCAACAGGCAAGTTTAACAGACCCTTTTATTTATATTTTTTGTTATGTTTTTTTTCAAAGAACTTAACTATTACATAGTTTATCCGATAATCTTTTATAGACGAAAATGTGTGAATGAAAAAGGAGAAATAATTATGGGTCTAAATAATCCTTATCAAACTTATCAAAAACAAGCTGTCACAACTTCAAGACCAGAAGATCTTACCTTCTTGTTATATCAAGGAGTAGTCAAATTTATTCGATTATCTAAATCAGCTCTAAAAAATAACAACTTTGAAGATAGCAATAACTATAATTTAAGAGCACAGGATATTTTAAGTGAATTAATGATAACCTTAAAAAAAGAATATAGTGTAGCGGAACAATTACTTACTATGTATGATTATATGAAATCCCGGTTAATCGAAGCGAATCTTAATAAGAATTCGGAAATACTAGATGAAGTTGAAGGATTCGCTGTCGAATTATCGGATACCTGGTCAACTGCAATGAAACAAGCCAAAATAAAAAGCTAAGGTCTGAGATAAAAATGGAAGAAATACTAAAAAGTATTTATGAAGTAACACTAGAGATGTGCAGTTCCTTAAAAGAAGAAAATTATGAGGAATTTGAAAAACTACTTAATGACAGACAGGCATTAATGAGTAGAGTGGATGCGCAAAAAAACCACGAAAAGAATTATGTATATACTTCAAATGAGCAGCAATTGTTAAAAGACACTTACTTGTTAGATCAACAAATGGCACCTCTATTAGATGAAAATCTCAAAGAAACAAAAAACCTTATTAATCAGCAAAAGAAGCAAAAACTTGTCTCTCAACAATATAGGACTTATAGTAAGCAAACAAATGGAATTTTTTTAGATTCTAAAAGGTAAAAAAGTCATAGATCGAGTCATAAAAATTTGAATAAATGACAATTTATGACATGATTCTTAATAAATCTACGTAATATTCTATAATTTAGGACTAAATACCCAGTAGATTCGACAAAAATGGGAAAATGGTCGGATATTCGATATTGTTAAAACATTCTATTATTTGATTAGAGATTATTTAGATACTAAAAACATTGAATCTCGATCAAGGCAAAACTGATGAAAATCAGTGGCGCAAAGCTAAAGGGGCTAAGGAGAAAATCACTATGCCAGCCAGCTGCCAAAAGATAGGGTGTTTTACCTAGGTATAAAATGTCTACAAAGGTATAGGACTTCTATACCCAACTGAAAGATATTTTTGTCTGTTAACCCCCCTTCAAAAAGGCGGGGTTATTTTTATATTCTTTAACATTCAGTTAAGGAGAGGAAAAAAGAATGTTCCTGCAACAAATTAAAACAGACGAACGTGCTAATAGTAAGATTTTAAATTTAATGGAATTTAAAAAGAAGAAACCATTTTTCAAGCATCCAATTAAAATAACGCTTGGATACCCAATCAATCGGTCCTACTTTATTGTGAAAAATGTAGTTTATATGGGGAAACAAATTCTGGCAATGAAACAAGAACATGATACCAATACGATTGTCCTAGTTGAAGGGAAAATTGAAAATGGTCAGCTAACATGCATTTCAATGCTTACGGAAGAATGTTTAGGTGATGTAAGCAAGATTTTAGAAGGTGCAATTTAATGCAATCGTATTTAAAATGTTGTCAAGTTTGACACATACTTGTGCGTGACCACGGATGCATTAATCGTAGTCACGCTTCTTTTTCGCTATGGACTTAGCAGAATATAAAAATGAAGAAGAAAGGAGCTTTCCATTGAAAATAGGTGATGATTGGTTTACCAAAACTATGTTAACTAGTACATTGTCCCGTAATGAAAAATTAACTTCACAAATGGGGACGACTAATTCTGAATTTGCAAACCTTTTTACATCGGTTTTAAATGAAATGATGAATGGCGATGCACCATCTTCCATCCAACCCACGTTTCCTTCCTTTATAGAAAACATGACCTTTACCAATGAAAATTCAAATATGGGAATGGATTCGTTTGCGGCTAACTCAGGAGAATCTTTACGATTTCAATCCATAAGTGCTGAAAAAATTAATCAAGGGCTTGGCGGAAAATTGCAAGGGATGGGACAAACATTTATTCAAGCTGGACAAAGATATAATGTTGATCCAGCATTATTGGCAGCGATTGCTCAACATGAAACGGGTAATGGAACATCAAAAGCAGCCAATGTTAAAAATAACATCGCTGGAATGATGGGGAAAAATGGGTTAAGATCCTATTCCTCTATTGAAGAAAGCATTATGGATATGGCTCGAAATATAAGTAAGAATTATCTTGGAATGGGGCTAACAAGCATAACTAAAATTGCTGGAAAATATGCCCCTGTTGGTGCAGAGAATGACCCTACTAATCTGAATAATCATTGGGTTACAGGCGTGAGTAAGTTTTTTGGCCAGTTAAAAGCTTGATATTCAAATAATGTTCCTATAACACACTTTTACTATGTAAAAAAAGTGTAGATTTAAATACCTTTTTTATAGTATATTGATGATTGAATGTTAATAATTTTGTTGATATTTATCGAAAAATGTCAAAGTTTTATAGGTGGAAAGGAGGAGGAGAAAGTTGACTAATATTAACCTCCTACAAAAGGCATTAGATGCTTCTAGTTTACGCCAACAGGTGATTTCTAATAATATATCAAATGCTGAAACACCTGGATATAAAGCCAAACAAGTAGTTTTTGAGGATATATTGAAAAAACACTTAACTAATCAAACAAATTTTGAAGGAAATCGTTCCGATGCCCGCCATTTGGTCATTGGAAGACCATCCATTATTCCTTCACCAAGCGTTGTTGAGAATACGAACACCGTCATGCAAAACAGCGGGAACAACGTAGATATTGATGAAGAAATGACTCGCATGGGAAAAAATTCACTCTGGTATTATACACTTACGGAACAAATTAACAGTGAATTTCAACAATTATCAATAGCGATTAAAGGAAGGAGTTAAAGAACATGTTCGATTCGTTAAATATTAGTGCATCTGCCTTGACCGCACAACGTCTACGAATGGATGTTGTCTCTTCCAATATTGCGAATGCAGAATCGACAAGAGGAACTTTTGTAAATGGAAAATGGGAACCCTACCGACGAAAAATGGTGATGATGGAACCAAGAGAGAAATCATTTAATCAAGTTTTACAAGGGGCAATGGAAAAACAATCACAATCCCAACTCCAAGGAGTTAGAGTTTCAGGCATAGTTAATGAAAAGACACCATTCAAAATGGTTTTTGACCCATCAAATCCTGATGCGAATGCGGATGGCTATGTCATGATGCCAAATGTTGACCTTTCAAAGGAAATGATAGATTTATTGGCTGCCTCAAGAGCATATGAAGCGAATGTCACTTCATTTAATACTGGAAAATCAATGATGTTAAAGGCTTTAGAAATAGGCCGTTAGGGGGAAACATAAATGAACGTTTCTGGTATAAATAGTGGACTAATCAAAATTAATCAAAATCCTATTCAAAATGTGGAATCAAGTTCGACTCCAAACACGTTTTCGGGCGTACTTAAAGGGTACCTGGAAAACGTCGATACAACAGTAAAGCAAGCCTCTGATTTAACCGTCAAAGCTGCGGCAGGGGAAATTGATAATATACATGATGTAACCATTGCATCACAAAAGGCGAAGGTTGCTTTAGAACTAACCGTTACTATTAGGGACAAGGCAGTAGAGGCTTACCAAGAAATGATGCGGATGCAATTTTAAAGAATGATAGAAAGCTAGGCAGGGTGAGAAATGAATCGATCATGGATAGATCAACTTAAACATACAGGAGAGCTATTTGGCAGTTGGTGGAACTCCAAAAGTTCAAAACAAAAAGGACTCATCATAGGGACATTTTTATTTCTTTTAGTTGCCCTTTCTACCTTTATCTTCTTTGCGTCACGACCTCAATATGTACCATTATACACAGGTCAATTATCCCAAAGGGAAGTTGGAGACATAAAAGCAGAATTGGACAAGGAAGGCTACACAGAGTATAAACTTTCCGACACGGGAACAAGTATAGAAGTGCCAAAAAAAGATGCACCAGATCTATTAGTTAGTCTTGCCTCTCAAGGGTATCCAAAAGACAACAAAATTAACTACGATATTTTTGGTCAAAATCTTTCTTTTGGAGCAACTGACAGACAGTACGATATTCTTGAACGTGAAGCGATGCAAAATCAAGTAGCTGAAGTGATTAAACATGTGGCTGGAATTAAAAATGCGGAGGTCATTGTGACCTTACCTGAAAATTCAGTGTTCATTCAACAAGGAGATGAACAAAAAGCAAGTGCTTCAGTAATGGTAGAAGTGGAACCGGGTGAAAAACTAAGTTCCCAACAAATAAAGGCTTTATATACGCTAGTTTCCCGCAGTGTCCCTAACTTGCCGGTAGAAAACATCACTATTATGAATCAGTATAGCGAGACATTGGCACTGGCGGATCCTGAAGATGATGACCAAGCTTTGGATAAATATGATGAACAACGCAAGGTGCAGCAAGATGTTGAACGGGATATTCAGCAAGATCTTCATAGTTTATTAGGTAACATACTTGGAACGGATAAAGTATTCGTTCACACGTTTGTAAAGATGAATTTTGATAAAGTCAAAACAGAAGAAAAATTAGTTAAGCCTACCGATGATAATAATAACGGAATTGCAATCAGTTCAGAAAAAACCTCCAAGTCTTACAATGGAACGGGTTCAAATCCTGGCGGGGTAGTTGGAACAGGTGAAACCGATGTTCCTGGTTATGTTGGGACTAATTCAGGTGGCGATAGCAATTATGAAGAGTCTGAAAATAGGGTCAATTATGAGGTTAATAGAATCAATAACGAAATCATAAAAAGTCCGTATCAAATAGAGGATATTACTATCAATGTTGGTGTAGAGCCGGATTCTGCTAAAGCCAATACATTATCAAAAGCCACACAAGATAATATCAGAAATATTGTGGCTAATACGGTACGTACGGCACTGGGGCATCCAAATTTAAGCCAAAAAGAAATTGATCAGCGGATCACTGTTTTTCCTCATTCATTTGCAAAGAATACTGCTGTGGAAAGTGCATCTGCACAAAATTGGCTGTTAATCGGCGCTTCAGTTGCTGGAGGACTCCTATTACTTGGAGGACTAACATGGATGTTATTACGTAGAAGAAAACAGAAACAAGAGGAAATGGAAGAAGAACTTGATTTATCTACATCAGGACCAGTTAAAGAAGCGGATTATTTTGCTGAGCAGGATATGAGTGTGGAAAGTCAATTGAAAAAGCTGCTTGAGCAAAGACCGGAAGATTTTTCAAAAGTTATTAGAACATGGATACATGAAGAGGAGGTTTAAGTCCCATGGCTACAGCACTAAAGTTGACTGGAAAACAAAAAGCAGCGATATTGCTTATTGCGATGGGCAAGGAGGGCTCTGCCAAGGTATTTAAGCATTTACCTGAGGAAGAGATTGATCAGTTAACCCTCGCGATTGCTAATATTCAGAAGGTGGACCAGAAAGAAAAAGAAGAAGTGTTGAAGGAATTTCATGAAATGTGTATAGCACAAGACTTCCTGCAAATGGGTGGTATTAGCTATGCGCAAGATGTATTAGAGTCGGCATTAGGTAAAGATCGTGCACAGGAGATTATTTATCGTCTAACGACACAATTACAAGTGAAACCCTTTGATTTTGCTCGTCGTGTGGACGCCATGCAAATATATCATTTTCTTCAAAATGAGCATCCGCAGACAATTGCATTGGTATTAGCCCATTTGGAGCCGCAGCAATCTTCAATGATTCTTTCTTCTTTACCTGAAGAATTACAATCGGATGTTGCAAGGAGAATAGCGGTATTAGAACAAACTTCTCCTGAAGTAATTAAGGAAGTAGAAAATATTCTTGAACAAAAGCTGGCATCGACGATTCGTCATGACTTTACTGTGGTCGGTGGAATTGAGTCCATTGTCAGCATCCTTAATGGTGTTGATCGTACAACTGAGAAGACCATTCTTGAACAGCTTGAATCGAAGGACCCTGAACTTGTGGATGAAATCAAAAAACGGATGTTTGTATTCGAGGATATCATTACATTGGATAAGCGTGCAATTCAGCGCGTCATCCAAGAGGTGGAAAATCAGGATTTACTTCTTGCCTTGAAAGCCTCAAGTGCAGAAGTCAAAAAAGTTATTTTCGAGAACATGTCACAACGTATGGTCGAAACGTTCGAAGAAGAAATGCAGTACCTTGGACCGGTTAGAGTTAAGGATGTGGAGGAAGCACAAGGAAGAATTGTTTCTATCATCCGCCGTTTAGAGGATTCCGGTGAAGTTGTTATAGCTCGAGGTGGTTCGGATGATGTCTTATTCTAAGGTGTTTAAGTCTTCCAATCTATCGGTACTTGAAGAAAAAAAAGTAATTTCTCAACCACGGATAGTTATTAATCGTAACGACCAAGAGACACCGCATCAAGAAACTAATGATGCGGTGAATAGTGTTTATCTGCAACAAATAATTCAAGCGGCTGAAGCAGAAGCACAAACCATTGTAGAAAATGCAGAGAAAAATGCGCGATTACTAGAATCAGCAACAGAAGAAAAAATAAGCCAATGGTGGGATGAAAATCATCAGAAACTTGAGGATTTATCTATTGAAGCGAAACAAAAAGGTTATCAGGAAGGTTACACCACTGGAAAACAAGAAGCTGAGTTTGAAGTTTTAAGAGAATATCAAGGGAAAATGGAACAGGTTCAAAACTTGTTGGAACAAGCATACGAACAAAAGGCAGCCATTATTTCAGAGGCAGAACCATTTTTGCTTGAGCTAAGTACTGTGATTGCTACACATATTATTAAGTCAGAATTAACTAGTAATCCAAATCAGTTTGTTGAGTTAATCAAACAACATATCCTTCGTTTTAAAGAAAAAGAATTTATTACCGTTTGTGTTCATCCTGATGACTTTGATTTTATCCAATCGCAACGAGCTCACCTTGTCGCTGTTGTAAATGGTGAAACTGAAATCAAAATTATTCCGGACCATTCCGTTTCTATCAAGGGGTGTATTATTCGAACCGCATATGGCAGTGTAGATGCACGTATTGATACACAAATTGAAGAGATTAAAAAGGTCATTCTAGAAGCGAGAAGGGAGCCGGAAAGTAGTGTTATCAGTTGAAAACTATGCCAAGCTTATTCGAAGTGTGGATCCGGTAAGAGTGAATGGTAAAATAACTCAAATCATCGGACTTACCATTGAATCACAAGGTCCTGATGTAAGAATTGGTGAATTGTGCTCCATCTATCCAACAAATTCACAAATTCCTATTCAAGCTGAGGTCGTCGGTATTAGGGAAAATAAGGTGCTTCTCATGCCTCTTGGTGAAGTTCGGTCTATTGGACCAGGCTGTGACGTTGTCGCTAGCGGGAAACAGATGATGGTGAAAGCAGGTCGCCAGCTGCTGGGAAGAATTCTAGATGGTCTCGGCCAGCCCATTGATGGCAAACCACTTCCATTAGGACTAGAGGAAGTACCTACTCATGCAATACCACCCAATCCACTAGCTAGGCCTCGTATTCATTCACCACTAGGGGTAGGAGTACGGACAATCGATGGCTTACTCACAATGGGCAAAGGACAGAGAATGGGTATTTTTGCTGGAAGTGGTGTAGGTAAAAGTACACTGCTAGGAATGATTTCAAGAAATACGACAGCTGATGTTAACGTTATTGCCTTAATTGGAGAGAGAGGGCGGGAAGTTCTCGATTTTATAGAGCAAAACCTAGGTGAAGAAGGATTGAAAAAATCGGTTGTTATTGTAGCTACATCCGATCAGCCCGCACTTATTCGAATAAAAGGCGCACTAACAGCTACCTCTATTGCAGAATATTTCCGTGATCAAGGAATGAACGTGATGCTTGTGATGGATTCTGTTACTCGGTTTGCCATGGCTCAAAGAGAAATTGGCTTAGCCATTGGAGAACCGCCGACGACTAAAGGGTATACTCCCTCAGTATTTGCCATGCTACCACAGCTTTTAGAACGAGCTGGAACTGGTCCAAAGGGATCTATTTCAGCTATTTATACGGTTTTGGTAGATGGGGATGACATGAACGAACCAATTGCTGATGCAGTGAGAGGGATTTTAGATGGTCATATTGTTTTAAATCGCGCAATTGGTGCAAAAGGAATTTTTCCTGCAATTGATGTGTTAAACAGTGTTAGCCGTGTGATGACTGAAATAACCTCGGACGAACACCAACACGCTGCCCGTAATTTTAAAAATCTATTAGCTTCCTATAATCAGGCAGAAGATTTAATTAATATCGGAGCATATAAAAAAGGATCAAACCGTGAGATTGATTTGGCGATGCGTTTAAAGCCACAAATGGATCATTTTTTACGTCAAGATATCTATGAAACTTCTAACTTAGAGGATTCGGAATCCTTCTTAACTTCACAATTTGGAGCGATCATGCGATGAAATTTAATTTTTCCTTTCAGAAAGTGCTTGATTTTAAAGAAAATGAGAAAGAAATTGCACATCAGGAATATGGTACTGTAAAACTTCAACAAACCCAAATTGAGGAACAAATTGAAGGATTAGAAATGGTAAAGGATGAAATTTTTAATCAATATAACCAAGTCCATCGCAAAACAGTGTGGGAGATATTAGAAGTCCAACAAGAAATTGAACATGTAAATCTTAAGATGAAACAGCTGGAAAATCAATCACAGATTATTCATAAGAAAGTGGAAGAAAAACACCAATTGCTAATCGAAAAATCACAAGAAGCAAAAATGTGGAACCAGTGGAAAGCGAAGTCCAAGGAAGCTTTTCAAAAGCAAATGGATCGAAAAGAGCAAGCCATGTTAGATGAAATGGCCATCCTTCGATACTCACGAAGGATATGAGGAGAGAAACAAATGGAAGAGAAACACCGTTCAAAACTAGCAAATATTTTTTACATTGGTATCATTCCGTTACTGTTTACTGTTATCTTAGTAGCCTTTTTGTTGAATTTTATGGGTTTTCCAGTTGTAAAAACCTTTCAGGAATGGGGAAATGCACTTCCATTGGTTAATCAACTGATCGATGATCCTCCTTCTGCTGAAGCGCAAAAGCCCGATAATGCAGATGAATGGAAAAATAAGTACTTAAAAAGTCAATCAGATGTAAAAGAGTTAGATCAAAAACTATCAAAATTAAAAAAGGAACTTAGCTCTAATCAAAATGCATTAGGGGAATTAAAACAAGAGAATGCAGATTTACAAAATCAATTAAAGGAAAAAAAATCTCAACAGTCTCAAGAGGAAATGAAGCAAGTAGCTGGTATTTACACCAATATGTCTGCATCAAAAGCAGCTGCTATTTTTGAAGCTATGCCTTTGGAAGATGCTGCACTAACAATTAGGATGCTGGATCAAGAACATCAAAGTAGCATTATCGGAGGAATAAAGGACCCGAAAAAGGCTGCAGAAATAACGATGTTGCTCAAAGAAATTGCTTCAATTAGTGAGACTGAGTCCTTAACTTTTGAACAGCAAGTACATGAACTTGCATTACAACATGAGAATCCGACAGAAACTTTATCAGAGACAATTGCAGGAATGCCGCCTGCTCAATCGGCAGTTATTATTCAATCCATGATGGGCACCAATTCTATTGTGGCAATGGATATTATGAAAAAAATCAGCACTAGCAGCCGTGCTCAAATTTTAACCGAAATTGCAAAAATCGATGCGAAATTAGCGGCACAAATTACTGGCGAATTAAACAAGTAGAAATAACTCCAAGGAAGGAGAAAATCATGAAACGCACCATGTTGTTTTTTGTTATGTTTTTTTATCTATTTTCTTTTCAATCCACAAGTTTTGCCGCTGGTTCATCATCAAGCGGCGAGCCTTCCGTCTATGATTCTATCCAAAAAGGGGATAAAAAAACATCTCCTTCAACGGGAAAAGTTGAGGATAGTCAATCACCTTCTTTATTCCCCTTACTTATAAAATTTATAATCTCGTTTATTTTGGTTATAGGACTTTTATTTCTATTATTACGATTCTTATCAAAACGAGGGCGCTTACTGCAAACCAATGGACCTGTACTACCTATAGGCGGACACAGCCTGGGTAATAACCGTTCCATGCAGATCCTGCTTATTGGCCAAACCATATATGTCGTGGGTGTTGGCGAAGATGTTACACTGATTCGTACCATCTCTCAAGGAGAAGAGTATCAGCACCTTCTCGAAAGCTATGAAAACCAAGCTGCAGAAAGTAATACACCGATATGGTTTCCTAAGGATTCTAAAAAAGTCTGGGATACTGTTTTTCGCAAACATTTACAAAAGATGCATCAAGAAAACAGAGAGGAGTAGGAACAATGAAACGAAAAATAGCTATTCTTGTTCCGCTCCTATTACTCGGATTTATTTCGGTAGCTCATGCGGCTAGTCCAGCTGGGAACATTATTCCTGGAATTGATTTAGGTTCAAGTGAACCAGATAAAGTTTCTAATACAATGCGTATCATTATGTTAATTACGGTACTGTCTATCGCACCGGCTATCCTAGTTTTAATGACAAGCTTTACTCGTATTATTGTAGTATTTGGATTTGTTCGAAATGCTCTAGGAACTCAGCAAATACCACCAAACCAAGTGTTAATTGGTTTATCGTTATTTATGACATTTTTTATAATGGGACCGACTTTTTCAGAAATAAACCATAACGCTCTACAGCCTTATTTAGCTGGTAAAATGACACAGCAGGAAGCATTCAAATCCGCTAGTGATCCGTTAAAGGAATTCATGGCAAAACATACACGTGAAAAGGATTTAGCACTTTTCATGGATTATGCCAAGATGAAAAAACCGGATCAAATTAGTGATATACCACTAACAGCACTCGTGCCTGCATACGCAATAAGTGAATTGAAAACGGCTTTTCAAATGGGATTTATGATTTTTATCCCTTTCTTAGTCATCGATATGATTGTTTCAAGTGTCTTGATGTCAATGGGGATGATGATGCTCCCGCCAGTAATGATTTCACTGCCCTTTAAGATACTATTATTTATTTTAGTTGATGGATGGCATCTAATTGTCAAATCATTGCTCGTGAGTTTTTAAAAAAGGGAGTGTAATAAATGTCTACCGAACTAATTTTACGAATTGCTCAGGAAGCAATATATACGATTCTCATTGTAATCGCTCCAGTGGCAGGTATTGCTTTAATAGTTGGCTTACTCGTGAGTATTTTTCAAGCTACCACTCAAATACAGGAGCAGACGCTTGCATTCGTTCCGAAAATCGTGGCAGTGTTCCTATCAATCTTATTTTTCGGACCGTGGATGCTGCGTCACGTTGTAGATTTTACACAAAGTTTATTAGGAAATCTTTCTCAATTTGTGGGGTAAATGATGGTTATGGATGCTTCTTCTTTGTGGACCTTTTTACTAATTTTTGTACGCATCACGACATTTATGGTCACAGCTCCATTATTTTCAGGACGACAAATACCAACACATTACAAGATTGGTTTTAGTGTATTCCTAAGTATACTCTGCGTTGGAATCGTAAATGAACCTATTGATTCATTGCCTGAATCAAAGATTGTCATGTTAATACTCAAAGAGTTTATGGTTGGTATAGTACTAGGATTGGTGGGGAATATTCTCCTATATGCAGTACAAATGGCCGGATCAATAATGGATGTATTAATCGGTTTTTCAATGGCCAGCCTTTTTGATCCTACGTTTGGGACAAATTCTCAACTAACAGGACGTATGCAGAATGCTCTTGCTTTATTAGTTTTATTAACGACGAATGGACACCATCTATTGATACAAGGGGTTTTAGCAAGTTTTGATTGGATTTCACTGCAATCTACAGTGCCAGCATTCACCGATGGCAAACTCGCATCCTTTATCTTGGATTGTCTTCAACAAATGTTTTTGATCGGATTTATGATGGCAGCGCCTATAATAGGTACATTGTTTGTCGTGGATGTAGCATTAGGAATTATTGCAAGAACGGTGCCACAAATGAACTTGTTTGCGGTGTTTCCACCTATGAAAATATTAATACACTTTTTTATCTATATATTCATTTTACCTAGCTTCTTCTATTTATTAAAAATACTATTCGAAAACATGTTTGGTTCTATGTCTGAAATCATTAAAATAATGGGGGTGTAAGGATGCTTCTTCGTTTAGATTTGCAATTATTTTCTGGTGAAAAAACGGAAAAAGCCACACCGCAAAAGCGGAGGGAGACGAGAAAAAAAGGGCAGGTCGCGAAGAGTCCAGAAGTTTCTTCAGCCCTTACACTGCTACTTAGTTTCGGCTTTTTCATGATTGCTGGTAAAAGTTTTATTGAAGGATGTTTAAACATCTACCGGCATAGTTTCCAAGAATATTTACTTTGGAATCTTTCAAATTCAAGCTCTCAGCTTTTATTTAACCAGCTTCTGTGGGATGTTACAAAATTAGTAGGACCCTTTCTTGCTATTGTCCTTGTTGCAGGTGTTCTTGCCAACTATATTCAGGTAGGGTTCATGTTTAATCTTGAGTCGATTAAAATGAATTTCGGAAAGCTTAACCCTCTACAAGGTGCAAAGCAAATTTTTTCTATGCGCTCGGTTGTAGAATTAATAAAATCAATTTTAAAAATCGTTATTACCTCGGTGATTGTATTTTTAATGATTTGGAATCAAAAAAATGAATTATTTTCTATTGGTGAAAAAAGTCTTTTTGATTCTGCAAGGTTTATAGGCTCATTGACGATAAAAATTGGGATGACAATAGGAATCTGTTTGGTAGCTTTGGCAGCGGCTGACTATTTCTATCAATGGTTTTCCCATGAAAAGAAAATCCGGATGTCAAAACAAGATATAAAAGATGAACATAAAAAAATGGAAGGCGATCCTTTGATTAAAGGAAAGAGGAGAGCCAGACAGCAGCAATTGGCCATGAATCGAATGATGGCAGAGCTTCCAAAGGCGGATGTGGTCATTACCAATCCAACGCATTTTGCCGTTGCTATTCGGTATGAGTTTAATACGATGGTGGCTCCCGAAGTCATTGCCAAAGGTAAAGATCATATTGCACTAAAAATAAAAGAAATTGCTAAGCAAAATAAAATAATGACAATAGAAAATAAACCATTGGCTCGTGCTCTTTTTGCTGCAGTGGAAATAGGGCAGCCAATACCAGAAGAATTGTTTAATGCGGTAGGGGAGATTTTAGCGTATGTATACTATCAAGAAGGTCGGCATAAGGGGATGATGGCATGAAAATAAAAGAGTTTTCCGTATTCATTGTTGTCATTTTGATTGTCACAATGATGATCATTCCACTACCAACGTTACTATTGGATTTTCTATTAATCTTCAACATCTGTGTTTCTTTGATGATTTTATTAGTAGCCATGAATACAAAAGAACCACTGGATTTTTCAATTTTTCCAACGGCACTATTAATAACAACATTATTTCGGTTAGCGCTTAACGTGTCTACTACCCGTTCCATTCTATCAAAGGCGGATGGCGGAAAAGTAATTGAGACATTTGGTTCCTTTGTAATTGGGGGAAGTCCAGTTATCGGTTTTATCGTCTTTTTAATACTGGTTGTTATTCAATTTATTGTTATCACCAAGGGTTCGGAAAGGGTAGCAGAAGTAGCTGCTCGTTTTACATTGGACGCGATGCCTGGGAAACAAATGAGTATTGACGCCGATATGAATGCCGGATTGATCAGTGAACAAGATGCTCGTGCACGACGTAGGAAAATAGAGATGGAAGCAGATTTCTATGGAGCAATGGACGGTGCAAGTAAATTTGTAAAAGGGGATGCGATAGCAGGTATTATTATCCTGTTAATCAATGTTATTGGTGGTTTTATTATCGGTATGTCCATTCATGGTATGGGCTTTGCTGAAGCTGCCAGTACGTTTACTCTTTTATCTGTAGGGGATGGATTAGTTAGCCAGGTGCCTGCGTTGCTGATTTCTACTGCGACAGGAATCACCGTTACCCGTGCGGCTACAGATGGCAGTCTAGGTACGGATATAATGCAGCAGATTTTTAACTATCCTAAGCTGCTATATATTGTTGCAGTAACAATATTTTTGCTTGGATTATTAACACCAATTGGACTTCTCTTAACACTTCCTGTGGCTGGAATTCTAGCTTATGGCGCGTATTCCATACAAAAAACTGTCAAGAAGGAAGAGCAACTTAATGAGCAAGTGGAAATGGAAGCGGCAGAGGATGATATAAGCAATCCAGAGAAAGTGATTAGTTTGCTTCAGCTGGACACTCTTGAACTGGAGATTGGTTATGGGTTAATTCCATTGGCTGATCAAAAACAAGGGGGAGACATTCTTGACCGCATTGTCATGATTCGAAGACAATTTGCACTTGAATTAGGATTGGTCATCCCTACGATTCGGATTCGGGACAATCTACAGTTAACACCAAACCAATATGTCTTAAAGTTTCGTGGTAACCGAATTGCGGAAGGTGAAGTATACCTGGATCATTTTCTAGCTATGAATCAAGGCGGAGAAGGAGAAGAATTAGATGGTATTCAGGTGATTGAACCAGCATTCGGTCTCCCTGCGACTTGGATAAGTATGGAAGCCAAACAAATGGCAGAACTCATGGGATATATGATTGTTGATCCTCCTTCAGTCATTGCTACTCATTTAACAGAAGTTTTGAAGCAGTATGCTTATCAGTTACTTCGTAGAGAAGAGACGAAAGAATTAATTGAGAACTTAAAAGGAACACACCCTAATTTGGTTGAAGAACTGGTTCCTGGTTTACTGTCAGTAGGCGATATCCAAAAGGTACTACAAAATCTTCTTCGTGAGCAGATATCTATTCGTGACTTGGCTTCTATTTTTGAAACATTAGCTGACTATGCTGTATATACGAAGGAACCAAGAGTATTAACAGAATATGTACGCCAATCCTTAACACGCCAGATTACAGAGCAATTTTCAGAAGGCGGCGTGATTAATGTTTTAACTGCTGGAGCCACATTAGAAAAAGGTATATCTGATTCTATTCAGCAAACAGAAGCTGGGGGTTATTACCTTTCTATGGATCCACAAACATCTAGAAGAATTACAGAAGTTTTGCAAGAACAAATTGAGCGGGTGGTTAAAGCTGGAGGTCTTCCGATCTTTCTAACTTCACCAAATATTCGCATGTATTTAAAACAATTTGTTGATAAAATCATGCCTACTGTACCTGTTCTTGCGTATACGGAGCTGGAACCTAATGTTGAGATCCAAAGTATAGGAGTGGTCAATATATGAAAACCAAGAAAATCGTGGCAGACTCTATGCCCCTTGCTTTAAAAATGGTGCGCCAGCAATTAGGTGAGAACGCAATAATTGTTAATACTAGGACCATCCAAAAAGGTGGCGTTTTCGGTCTTTTTTCTAAGCAAAAATATGAAGTGACTGCTTATGCCATGGAAAAGAAAAGCCCTAGTTCAGAGCCGAAATTCGCTCTGGAATTAAAGGATAAAACAGAAAAACCACTCTTAAATATAAACAATATCGAAAATGAATCTGAGGAGCAAGAAGAGACTATATCAGGCTTTCATAGGAATCCTCAAGGGTTATATAATTATTATTCAAAAAAACCAGTTGGAACAGAAAAACCTATTCCGTCTACAACCACCACCAAGTCTCAAGAAGGTGATAAAAAAGTATCTGTGTTATCAAAGGCAATGGAAGAGCAAAATCCTTTACTCGATGAGTTACAACAGATGAAAAAAATGATGATGACCTTCATGATGAATGGCAAACAAGATGAGGGACTACCGCCTAATCTGAATAATTGGGTCACACGTTTGAAAAAGCAAGGTGTGGATGATGAAGTTGTAGGGGACCTAGTGAATCGTATTCTATTGAAATATGAGTCAAAGGCTGATTTGGCGGATGACATTATTGAAACTGAGTTTTTCGCAATGATTACTGGAATTATTGAAAAGAAACTACCTGTTTCAAATATAGTTCATGAGAAAACGCGCATGATCAATGTCATTGGGCCTACAGGTGTAGGAAAAACGACATCAATTGCAAAACTTGCAACTGAACAGGTGTTAAAGCAAAAGCGCAGAGTGGCAATGATTACTACGGATGTCTATCGGATTGCTGCAGTTGAACAATTAAAAACCTATGCTGGAATCCTAAATGTACCTGTTGAAGTGGTTCGTACTGCGGATGAATTAGGATCAGCACTTAAAAAGTTGGAACATTATGATTTAATTTATATGGATACAACTGGACGCAACTATAAAGAAGTGGAATACCGTGAATCTATTAATCAATTCTTAAATCATCCTTTGGAAAGTGATAATTATTTAGTATTAAGTATGACTACGAAGTTTGAGGATATGGAAATATTGTTAGATGAGTTTTTAGAAAGCCCAATAAAAAAATTGATCCTTACTAAATTTGATGAAACGAGCAGTTATGGTTCGATTCTTAATATTGCCTATAAATATCCATATCAATTAGCATACATCACAAATGGACAAAGTGTTCCTGAAGATATTACGAACATCGATGCGACTTTGCTTGCGAAATCCTTATTAGGAAGGGAACTTTAAAATGGACCAAGCACAAAGTCTACGAGAATACATGCATCGATTTAATGTTCAACAAGAAAAAGAACATTCTGCTCGTGTTATAACGATTACCAGTGGTAAGGGTGGGGTAGGAAAATCAAATTTCACCCTTAACTTTGCTTTAGGTTTAAATGCAGTCGGTAAAAGGGTTGTGGTCTTGGATTTAGACTTATCGACTGCAAATATTA
Source organism: Neobacillus sp. Soil_C_43 (assembly GCF_057656715.1). NCBI lineage: Bacteria > Bacillati > Bacillota > Bacilli > Caryophanales > Bacillaceae > Neobacillus > Neobacillus sp. Soil_C_43. Next base: position 55,791 of record NZ_JBDGJV010000003.1, on the reverse strand, counting down.
ATATATTAATGGGGATTACGCCACGGAATAGTCTAGCAGATGTTCTGCATCGTCAGAAGTCAATTTGGGACGTATTAGAAAAAGGAACGGCTGGAATCGATTATATTTCCGGAGGACTTGAAATACAAGACCTAATGGAGTTAGACCCACATACACTTTCGTATTTTTGGAGTCAAATTCAGGAACTACAAACCTATGCAGATTTTATACTACTAGACACAGGTGCCGGGATATCAAAGGAATTAGTAGATTTTATTTTAGCTTCTGATGAAACCATATTGGTTACCACACCGGAACCGACTGCTATTGCCGATTCCTATGCGGTTTTAAAAACAGTCATTCAGTTTACGAAGCAAACCCCCAATTTTCGCTTGGTAGTGAATCGCGCGCAATCTTATCGAGAAGCTGTTGACACTTCTAGAGCAATAAAAAATGCTACTAGTAGTTTTCTAAAATTTAAATTAGTGACATTAGGGTTTTTGATGGAAGATGCACATGTAAGACAATCTGTAAGAGCTCAATCACCATTTTTTATGATTTACCCTAATTGTGAAGCATCTAAGAACATTAAACAAATTGTTAATTCCTTTTTACCTCAGTCTGAAGAATCATCAAAAGAACAAACCAAAGGGATTCGGGGATTTTTTGAAAAAATGTTTTCACTCGGTAAAACAATGTAAAAGGGGGTGCCTATGGAATTGAATTGGAAAGTTAATACCTTATTGGGGACTACGGCATTTCTACTTACCTACTTTTTTTCAATTACAAATAACATATGGCAAACATCCATCTTAAGAGCAATTTTTGGATTTCTATTCTTCTTTTTAATAGGCTATATTTTACGATTCATTTTAAGTCAAATGAATGTAAAAAAATTAGAGAATAACTCAAACCTAATCCATGAACAATTTACAGAAGATGTCCTGGAGCAGGCACAGGAAGAACTATTAGGTGAATTAAACAAGGAAGATATTTTGTTCCAACAAATTCCCCTGCATTCGTTACATAAAGGGGAAGATAGATCATCCTAAAAAACTCATTCCGCAAATGTAAACCCAAGAAAAGGAGGGATAAACGTTGAAAACAGATATTAACGAAACCAAACTGCATGATTTATTGTGGAGAAGCTACCGAGAGGGGCACGATTCAAGGTCACAGGAACATTTAGTCAAACAATACATGTATTTGGTTGAGCAAATGGCTAATCGAATGAGTCTTAGTATCCCGCAACGTATTATTCCGAAAGAGGACTTAGTTGGGTTAGGCTATATAGGCTTGCTTGAAGCAATTAAGAAATTTGATTACAAAAAGGGTTATCAATTTGAAACTTTCGGCTTGTGGAGAATAAAGGGAGCCATGTTGGATGGGATCCGGCAAATGGACTGGGTACCAAGAGGGCTTAGAGACAAAGCCAAAAGACTAAACAGTGCTTTTCGGGAGTTAGAGCAAAATTTGATGAGATCTCCCTCTGAAGAGGAACTCAGCCAATATTTGAACATTCCACTGGATGAAGTCGACCAAGCCATGGCTGCGTTATCAGTGTCCACACTGCTTTCACTTAATGAACCGTTTAATTCTAACGAGGATGATGGGAAACAGCAAAGTCGGATGGATCAAGTTAAGGATGATAGCTTCAGCAATCATGATCGAGGGTTACAAATGGCAGATTTCAAGCAAATGATGGCTGCATGTATTGATACAATGCCAGAAAAAGAAAGACTAGTCATTTCATTATTATATTATGAGGGTTTAACTCAAGTAGAGATTTCAGAAGTTTTGAATCTCACAAAGGGAAGAATCTCTCAAATTCATTCAAGAGCGATCTTACGGTTGAGACAAAGCTTCGAAGCCAATGGGTATTCTTTAGATTCCTTTTTATAGAGATGTAGGATTTATTGTGTTAAGGGGCAGTTTTTGTTTTGAATCCTCTAACAGAATACTATATAATTTTTGATGGGGTCATTCCCATCTGTTTGGGCTTGTCCTACATAATTTCATACGATTAGGAGTAGTAACATGGAAAAAGTACTTATTTTCGGTCATAAAAATCCCGACACAGATACAATTTGTTCTGCTATTGCATATGCAGATTTGAAAAAACAATTAGGCATGGACGTTGAACCTGTCCGCCTAGGTCAAATTAACGGTGAAACACAATACGCACTTACTCAATTCAAAGCTGAGACTCCTCGTTTAGTAGAAGCAGTGGCTGCTGAGGTTAACTCCGTTATTTTAGTAGACCACAATGAGCGCCAACAAAGTGCCAACGATATCGCGGATGTTCGTGTACTAGAAGTAATCGACCATCACCGTATTGCCAATTTCGAAACAAGTGATCCGTTATACTACCGTTGTGAGCCTGTAGGCTGTACAGCTACGATTCTAAATAAAATGTACAAAGAAAATGGGAAAGAAATTAAGCCTGAGATTGCTGGTTTGATGCTATCAGCAATTATCTCTGACTCATTACTATTCAAATCACCAACCTGCACACCAGAAGATGTAGCAGCTGCACGTGAACTTGCTGCAATTGCTGGTGTTGATGCGGAAAGCTATGGACTTGAAATGTTGAAAGCAGGGGCAGATGTTCGTGATAAATCAATCGCTGACCTTCTAAGCCTTGACGCAAAAGGCTTTGAAATGGGCTCAAGCAAAGTGGAAATCGCGCAAGTAAACGTGGTTGACACGGCTGATGTGCTTGCTCGCCAAGCGGAAATAGAAGCATCTATTTCTTCCATCATCGAAGAAAAGAACTTAGATTTATTCCTATTTGTTGTAACAGATATTTTAACAAATGATTCTGTTGGATTAGCTTTAGGAAGCAAGGCGGCTGCTGTTGAGAAAGCATACAATGTTACTCTTTCAAACAACACAGCTACTCTAAAGGGCGTTGTTTCTCGTAAGAAACAAATTGTTCCTGTGTTAACAGATATCTTTAATAAAGGTGAATTTTAATATTCATTAAAAAAACCGTTCATGCCGGATGATGTTGGCATGAACGGTTTTTGTTTAATTTGGTGAGCCTGGTGGATAGTAATAGGGAGGGACCTTTAGCCAGCCACGTTCACGCATCAATTTTTTTAGCGAAGAGCCATACTTAAATATTTCAAATTGTATTTCAAAAAACATTTTGCATGCATCGTTTCTAACACACAGAGCTATTCCTTGACCTATAAGCGTAATCTCAGCTGCAACCTTAGCAGATACTAAGTTTGCTAACTCCTCATCGGTATATTTTACCCCAAGTGGGACCGCATTTGGATCTGATTTTGGTTTATTCTCTGAGGATGGTGGTAATGGAATACCTTCATTTATAAAAAAGGTACGTAGCCGCTGACTTACGTCTTTCGCGGATTGGTGTCCATTCGTAAAAGCATGAATTAATTGATCATCCGTTGTTGTATTTAGTCCTAATTCAAATATCATAATACCTTCTTCTACTAAGGTAAGTAACAGCCAAAAGTGGTTCACTTCTCCAATATGTAAGGGATTCTTTCTCTCACCGTCTGCCAATGGTGTAAAAAGGTCTTTTAGGGATTCAAATATATTGGTCATAGACAGCCTCCTTTGGATTTATTAACATATATAGTTTGGCTATTTTTTGGTATTTTATTTCCAAATTATTTGTAAAAGATGAAAATTGGATGGCTGGCCAATCAAATCTTACGTTTAGGATAAGTAGTTGGAAAAGACTCAAGTACACGATGAAACCATTAGTTTTATAAAAAAAAGTTCACCGCTATTTTAATCTAGCGGTGAACCATCTTTTTGATTCACTGTTTCATGCTCCTCGTGTTTTTCATCCTTTTTATGATTTAATAAGAAAAACGTTAATGGTTGGTCCGAACCTGTCATTAATTTGTAAACATAGGAGGAAGTGAGTTTATAGCCGTCATCGATTTTTTCGGCCAAGTAATTGGTCCGTTCAAATAGGATGGAACGGATATGGTTCACTTGCCGAGCGATTTTGTCTAATAGTGCTTCCTGAGTATCAAGGCGCTCTAACACCCCGCCATGAAATTCCTCTTGTTTCGTGATTTTTTCCGCTGTTTCTTTTTGCAATTCCAGCTGTTCCTGCATCTTTAAGGCAAGCTGCTGGTTGGCGTCTTCACTTCGTTCCAGCCTGCTGGCAATTTCCTGATAGCTTTTGTTTAACTGGCTGACTTGATCTGTTAAAGATGATCTCGACACGGATTCCTTTTCTAAGATGGCTTCTAGCTGCGCGTTTTTCTCATGAATGGCCAGCAAGCTCTTCATCATTTGATCTTCCATGTCTTTTTGCTGCAGGTTGCTGTTTTTCAAATCATTGAGCTGATCGTCGACCTTTTTCCACTGTATATCCTGTGCTTCCTCTTGATGGATGGTACGAACATGGAGGTTGTTTAGAGCCTGTTTGAGTGATTTATTCGCTTTTTCCTGTTCATTTATTAGGTCAGTTAGGAAATCCTGTCGTGAAAAAACCTGATTGGGTTCCTTAAGCTTGTGGTTCGGTTTAAACACTTCTGGATGCTCATTCTTATTGATGAATAGTCCCATACCTCTCTCCGCCTTTTTTATTTTTGCTTGTAATAGCTTATGCTTAGGGAGCGGAAGTGGGGACAGACTTGGGCTAGGCTATATTTAGTAAAAAACGCCCAACTTTTTGAGGAAGTTGGGCGTTTTGAATGATTTTTGAACTGATCAATGGGGGACTCTGATGAGAATTGCGGATTTATCTACACAAAAATGATGGATATCTACACAATTTTGAGATATATCTACACAAAATTAATAGATATCTACACATATTTGTGATATATCTACACAAAAATCAAGGATATCTACAAATTTTTAGATTTCTATATAAAGTGAATTTTGGAATTCTACACAAAATCAAAGGAATTCTACACAAATTAGAATTAATTCTACACAAATTCAAGAGAATTCTACACAGATTAGTTATAATTCTACATAAAATTCAAGGAATTCTACAAATTTACGAGTTATTCTACAATTGTTGTAAAAAAATACCACTTCTCATAAAAAGCTGTCCAAGATACCACCATAAAACTATTAAACCAGTACGGCACCATTCAACACAAACTTCTCAACAACTTTCGCAACGCCATCATTCATATTGGTGTCGGTAACATAGTCGGCTTTTTCCTTGATATCATCAGGTGCGTTGCCCATGGCCACGCCAAGCCCTGCAAACTCAATCATCGCCAGGTCATTGTAGCTGTCACCCATGGCAATTACTTCTTCACGAGTAATGCCAAGCTGCCCAATCAAATGGTTAAGGCTAGTCCCTTTCGTTACACCATCTTCCGTAAACTCTAAAAAGAACGGCTTCGAGCGCATCACACTAAGCTCTCCAGCAAACTGCTCTTGCAGCTTTTTTTCAACAATAGCAAGCTTTTCTGGATCCTCAAGCATTAACACTTTAACAACTGGTTCATTTACTGAATCCACAAAGCTGTCCACTTCAAAAACTTCTAGGCCGGTAATAGTAGCTTCCACATCTGTATATTGATTGCCCGCTTCTGTCACAATATAGTCCCCAACATACGTGTGAATCCAAACATCTTCACTACGACTTACCTCATATAAGTGGTGAACCATTTTTGGCGATAAGGTGCTGCTAAACAGCTCTTCACCTGATTGGCAGTTAGTAATTTTGGCACCATTAAAAGAGAGAATAAAACTACCATAGTCCTTTAAGAGTAATTCTTCAGCAATATCAAGCATGGCGGAAGTTGGGCGTCCAGATGCTAGAACTACCTTAACACCAGCTTCCTGTGCATCCATTAATGCTTGCTTGGTACGAGGAGAAATCGTGTGGTCGTCTTGTAATAATGTATCATCTAAATCTAGGACAATCATTTTATAGGTCATTTTTGATGAATCCTTTCTGTTCTATATTTCCTTCCTCATCTTACTATAAGTCTAGGAAAAAAACTCATAACAATTGTAGGAAAATAATTACCTAATACGATTCAAGCCTACTTTTGTTAAGGTAAATTTACATTAATTAATGATATCTCAACATTCGTTTAATCTCCCCTTAATAGTGTTGCGTTTTAATAGAGTAGTAGTAGTAATTAACACACTTGGAGGGAAAAATTATGAAAAAGAGATTAACAGTTGCACTAGCTCTAGGATTAATGATACCAGCAGTAACACCTGCGGCGGCTGCAGGTAAAGATATTTCCATTGATTCATTTAAATTCAATTCAATGAAGGCACCAGCTTCAATTGAAGATATGGTGAAAACATATACTAGTGCTTCAATGGACGTAACCTACAGCGACGGAAAAACAAAAAAATTCCCTCTTACGTATAAACAATTATTCCTTTCAGATGAAAAGATTGTAACAAACAAAGGAGAAAAAATTCCTGCGGGAACACCTATTGATGTGAATGGAAATCCAATCGTAGACAAGAGTGTCCCTGGTCAGGAATCCTATTATATTTCAGATGCGCCAGACTCGAATAGCTTAATGAATGTAGGCGGAAATCTATTCATGGTATCTCATTTTGAATATGATTCAATAGATAACTCTGGTAAATCAGCGTATGGAGTGGTTCCAGCCTCCATGACACTAACACACCTAAATCAAGACAATAGAACTGGAGTATTATCTGTTAAAGATGCTAAAAAGATTGATTTTTCAAGCGTAAAGGGCTTATGGATTCCATGTAATGGATCAACTTCCCCTTGGGGAACCCATTTAGGATCAGAGGAATATGAACCAAATGCTCGTCAATTCGAGTCAGAAATCGGAACAGATAAAGATTCTACGAATGTTAAAGGCTTTGCAAATCTTTACTTTGGGGATGAATCAAAAGCAAACCCTTATAATTATGGTTTTATTCCAGAAGTAACTGTCAAACCGAATGGTGATACGAGTGTCGTTAAACACTACAGTGCAGGTCGTTTTTCTCATGAAATTATGACAGTAATGCCTGATAATAAGACAGCATTCTTCGGTGATGATGGTAACTACACCGTAACGTTTATGTATGTGGCCGATAAAGAAAAAGACTTATCTGCAGGAACTCTATATGCAGCCAAATTCGTTCAAACAAGTGCTGAAAATGGTGGATCTGGTGACCTTGAGTGGGTGAAGCTAGGACATGCTACAGATGACGAAGTTAGAGCGATTATAGACAAGGGAACAAAATTCAGTGACATATTTGAAACAGCAAGTGAGCCAACTGAAGGTTTTACCGCAATCAAGACTGACTCTAGTGGTGGAAAAACGGAATATATCAAATTAAAGCCTGGCATGGAAAAAGCAGCAGCGTTCTTAGAATCTCGTAGATACGCAGCTTTAAAGGGTGCGACGGCAGAGTTCCGTAAAATGGAAGGTATCACAGTTAACGCAAAAGATAAAAAAGTATATATGGCAATCTCTGAAATTGGTAAAGCCATGGTGGAAGATACAACCCATGTGGACCCTGTAGATGATGTTCATTTAAATAAAATCAATGCTGGTGGAACATATGAGCTTAATTTAACTGGTGGTTTAAAAGACAAGGATGGCAACAAAATCAATAGTGAATACGCCGCTTCTGATATTAAAGCAATGGTAGTAGGGGAAGATTTAGCTGCTCCTGATGCATATGGAAATAAAGCGAATCCTGACAAAATCTCTAAGCCTGATAACCTGAGCTATTCTGAAAAAATGAGAACATTATTTATCGGTGAAGATGGAGGGGAGCATACGAACAACTTTGTATGGGCTTATAATGTAGATACTAAGGAGCTATCTCGTGTGTTATCTGTTCCAGTGGGAGCAGAAGCCACAGGATTACGTGTCCTTGACAACTTCAATGGCTTCTCCTATGTATTGAGCAATTATCAGCACCCAGGTGACGAGCTCGAAAACTTCCAAGGTACAGCTGTGAATAAGGAAGAGCTAGAGAAGGCAATTGAAGCAGGAATTGGAATCGACAAAAAAGGTGGAGTAGGCTATATTGCTGGTTTACCACAGCTAAACGGGAAACATATTGGCTGGAATTTAAAGGATGGAAAATGGTATTTCCACAATGAAAATGGTGATGTACAAACAGGTTGGGTGAAAGATCGTGCAAAATGGTACTACCTCGAAGCAACTGGAGAAATGAAGACTGGTTGGGTAAAGACAGGGAACAAGTGGTATTACCTCACACAATCCGGTGAAATGAAGACTAGTTGGGTAAAGACAGGGAACAAATGGTACTACCTTGCCGAATCTGGTGAAATGAAAACGGGCTGGGTAAAGACGGGAAACAAGTGGTACTATCTTGCTGAATCTGGTGAAATGAAAACGGGGTGGGTAAAGATAGGTAACAAGTGGTACTATCTTGCCGAATCTGGTGAAATGAAAACAGGCTGGGTTAAATCAGCAAACAAATGGTATTACCTCAATATAGATGGCAGTATGGCAGTTAATACTACTATTAACGGTTACAAAGTGAACCAACATGGTGAATGGGTACGATAGGTACAATAAAATGGTGGAATCCTTTATGGGATTCCACTTTTTTAATATATATAATAGAACATTTGTTCCTTTAGATTTTTTCTGATATACTTAAAATAAAAAGGGGAGGGTTAAGTATGAATAGGTGCGGTTGGGTGAATCAGGATCCGTTATATATTGACTATCATGACCATGAATGGGGCGTACCGGTTTATGATGATCGATTATTGTTTGAATACTTAAATCTCGAAGGGGCTCAAGCAGGGCTTAGCTGGTATACGATTTTAAAGAAGCGGGAGAATTATCGAAAAGCATTTGATCAATATGATGCAGAAAAAATTATCCGTTACGACGATAAAAAAATCGAAGAGCTTTTACATAATGAAGGAATTGTTCGCAACAAGCTAAAGATTAATGCCGTTATAACCAATGCGCGGGCATATTTGAAGGTAAAAGAGGAGTTCGGCTCCTTCCGGGAATATGTGTGGTCCTTTGTCAATGGGAAACCGATTCAAAATCATTTCAAAGATTTATCTGAGGTCCCCGCAACAACCGAAATCAGCGATAAGTTAAGTAAGGACTTAAAGAAACGCGGATTTAAATTTGTAGGGTCGACAATATGTTATGCGTTCATGCAAGCAACCGGAATGGTAAACGACCATATCGTTACATGTGATTGCTACCAAAAAGCCCTTCCGGTTACAAAATCCTAAAAAAAGCGATGCTCTCTTAAGAAAGAGGCATCGCTTTTCTGTGAGTAAAATGAAATGTTGAAAAATCGTAACAACTACTTGGATGGTTTATCCACCAGGAAATCTGAAGCAGGGATCGGAATAATCTTCCCGCCAATTTGGACATGTACGGTATCGTTGAAAATGGCTTTTACAATCCCCTTTAAAGAGATTGTTGAATTAACAGAGATTTTTTTTGATTCAGATTGATTGGCCAAATTAATCAACACCTTCCGATAGTTGGTAAAATATATGTTAAAAAACGATAAATCGTGATAAAGATACTATAAATAATTCGAAAAAAAATGAAGAACTCCTGCTTAATAAAAATATTTTTGGAAAAATCGGAGGAAGAAGGTTATGTTACAATCCTTTTCATTTTAAAAGGGGTGTGAAACAATGAAAAAATTATAACATGAACCTTAGTTCAAGTATTACACGTCAGTGAAAACCTGTCAACAAAAACATGAACTATGGTTCAATTTTAAAAAAAGTGGTATGATAATCATGAGGTGATAAAATGTCTGAGCATGAAGACATTCAAGTTGGTGAGTTCCCATTTATTCCAAAGCAGGAACGAGCCCAGCAAAAGAGAAATGCGTTGCTTGAAAGTGGACATGCATTGTTCATTTCAAAAGGGTACGAACAAACAACGGCAAAAGAAATTGCCGCCCATGCAGGGGTAGCCACCGGGACTTTTTATCGTTATTTTTCAGATAAACGACAGCTGCTGTTATCATTGTTAGAAGATAAATTAGATAGGATTCTCCCGCCTGAACCGAGCTTGGCTTCTTGCAATCCAGAAGAGGTATTAGCGACAACTCTGGAGGCGCATTATAAGCGGTTAAGTGAATTAGGGCTTAACCGGGTCTTGCCTGAACTGCTACTTAAAGACATAGAGCTTTCTGAGGTGATAGTGACGGCAAGGAGGAAGGTCCTTAACAGAATTCATTTAGGATTAAATCAAGCTCAAGAAAAAGGATTAACATGGGAGGACTTGGACCTGGAAACAGTCTCTTGGGCCATCATGGTACTAGTGGAGAATGGATACGAAAAAGAGCGTCAAACAGGGAAAAAGGCAAATTATCAAAATATAGCTAAGGTCATCTGTAGGATGATTTTTCCCCCTGAGACTTTGGAACGGTTGGGAACCAATCATACGATGGAATAATACTGATTAATTCATTTTCAGAGAGGAAGTTATCGTTTGCCAATTGGACAAGGTATTGATTTAAAAGAATTGAAGGCAATAAAGGTTGAATTAACTCGATTCATGATGGCATATAAGTTTGCCTTAGATGAAATGAATACAAAAACTAATATCTTAAAAGATGAGTTTAATTATATTCATGATTATAATCCAATAGAACATGTGAAATCACGATTGAAGTCACCTGAAAGTATATTGAAAAAAGTGTATCGAAAGGGTCATGACTTTACCCTTCAATCTATTAAAGAAAATGTAAAAGATATCGCAGGGATCCGTATTACTTGTTCGTTTAGTTCCGACATTTATGAATTATATACAATGATTGCAAACCAAAAGGATATCCGGGTGGTTGAAACGAAGGACTATATTAAAAATCCTAAACCGAATGGTTACCAAAGTCTTCATCTCATACTAGAAATTCCGATCTTCATGTCAGATCGTGAGGAGTTAACGTATGTTGAAGTTCAAATTCGTACCATTGCCATGGATTTTTGGGCAAGTCTAGAACACAAAATGTATTATAAATACAATAAGGAAATTCCAAAACACATGCTTACGGAACTAAAAGATGCAGCCACTATGGCAACACAATTGGACACCAAAATGGAACACCTCCATAGAGAAATTTCTGAAATTAAGAAGGCAGATGTGGAACAAGAAAAGCATCTGCTGATTGATAAAGGTAAATTCGATATTACATTTTTAGAAACAATTTTACAAAAAAGCAGATAATAAAAATTAACTATTGAAAGTGGTGACGAATATGAAGGTCAGAGATTTCATGGTGAGAGATGTTATTTCAGTTAGACCCAATAGTTCCATTAAGGACGTAATGACAACGTTTGTTGAGAAGAAAATTGGCGGGGTTCCGATTGTGGACGAAAATGGCAAGCTTTCAGGCATTGTAACCGATGGGGATATTTTGCGGGCGATTAAGCCTATTGACCGCAGAATCCAGGATTACTTCAGTTTTATCACTTATATTGCAGAAGAAGATTTGGAAGAGCGGTTGGATGAGATGGCTAAAGTGGAAATCATTCGAATTGCTAAGACCAACGGAATCGTGTCCGTGCATCCAAATGATGATATGAAAACCGTGATAACACTTTTATCAAAGCACCACTTTAAGAAACTTCCTGTCATCGATGAAACCAACCATATAGTCGGGGTAATCAGTCGAGGCGATGTGATAAGAAACATCCAGCAAACTATAGTTAAAAACATGGAATAAGGAGTTTTTTTACCTAGCATGTTGCTAGATTTACTTTTTACTTTAGGATTTTGGTAAATGTAGAAGTAGAAGGGTTCTACGTATACTTTTTGTTAAAGCGAAGGATGAAAAGTCGAAGTAGAAGTGTTCTACGTATGATTTATGTTTAAGAATACGTTGAAAAGTAGAAGTAGAAGGGTTCTACGTATACTTTTATCTAAAGATGAAGAGAAAAAGTAGAAGTAGAAGGGCCCTACGTATACTTTTATCTGAAGAAAAGGTGGAAAAGCTGAATTAGAAGGGTTCTACGTATACTTTTATCTAAAGATGAAGAGAAAAAGTAGAAGTAGTAGGTCCCTACGTCTACTTTTATCTGAAGAAAAGGATGAAAAGTGGAAGTAGAAGGATTCTACGTCTGCTTTTTGTTAAAGAAGAGGATAAAAAGTAGAAGTAGAAGGACTCTACGTCTGCTTTTTATTAAAGAAGAGGATAAAAAGTAGAAGTAGAAGGACTCTACGTCTGCTTTTTGTTAAAGAAAAGGATAAAAAGTAGAAGTAGAAGGTCGCTACGTCAACTTTTATATGAAGAAAAGGATGAAAAAGTAGAAGTAGAAGGTCTATACCTACACTTTTTCTTGAAAAATAGGTAAAAGTTTAAGTTGAGAGGCTAAGATAGTGCCTTTTCTTAAATATTTTCCCAAAACAAATACAAAGAAAAAAACTCCCAGCAGAATTATGCTGGGAGTTTTTGTATTAATTTATTAAGATTCACCCACATCAGTAAACGTCACATCTATCTGGATAACTTCTGAACGGCTACCTATCCGTAGGGGGGGACCCCAAAAACCATAGCCAGATGAGACGATGGTATGAAGCTGCTCTCTTTGGAGATAACCCCAGTCCACTTCAAACATTCTACGGGTAATCAAGTGGTTCGGGGCCATTTGCCCTCTGTGGGTATGACCTGAAAGCAGCAGGTCCACTTGATTCTGTGCCGCTTGCTTCACCTCAGCAGGTTGATGGTCCATCATAATAATTGGCAGGGAATGGTCAATATCAGTGAGTAGGTTGTCAATCGGCATTCTGTTGCTATCGGTCTTATCCTTCCTACCTACCAAATAAAAACTATCTGCAATCTTGACGACTTCATCCATTAAGATGGTAATCCCGTTTTGTTTCATTTCCTGCAGGTACTTCGGTATCCCGCCTCCATAATATTCATGATTACCTAGAACACCATAAATACCTAGAGGTGCTGATAACCCGCTCATGATTTTTCCCATGTTCTTCTTGATAAATGGCTCAGGATCATCATCAATAATATCACCTGGCAACAAAATAATATCTGGCTGAAGGGCATTCACTTCCCGAACGAGCCGGCGTGCATGGGCTGGGCCCGATAGTCTGCCAAAGTGCATATCAGAAGCCATGGCAATTTTAAGATGAGACCGAGATTCACCCTGTTTTGGGATCGTAATGGAGAATTTCCGTACAACAGGGCTATAGGCATTAAACGTACCAACAATGAATAGGACAATAAAGGCAGTAAGTACAATCCCTCCTATCCAAATGACCACCGTTGTCTTAGGCAGTCCGAAAAATATTAATGTCAATGCAATCAGGTTGGCAATGGGTAAGAACAAAATAGCATACTGGAGAACTCCAAACCAATAAGATCCAATCATTTTAAATACCGGCAAGCTTTTTAGGAAATGACCAATAATGTAGGAAAAAGAAATTAATGCAATTAGAATCCCATAGGTCCATTTTGTCTCAAGTCCAAAGGAGGAATGGAGCCACAACCAACCGTTCCAGCCAATGTAGAAGGTTAAAGCAGAATAAACAACAATCATAAGCAGGAAATTTATAATATAGCGTGGTTTCATATGACAGCTCCTTCGATATAAAAAACATGAATAGTAGTTCAAGTATTGCATGTAGAGAAAACACTGTCAACAAAACACCACTGTGGCATTCCATACTATAACTTCTAGTAATGAATGTATAAGTTTTATCTATTTCCTATTTTTGATTCTTCACTATATTCTATTCTTATAGAAACCAATACAGGAAGGAATGAATACCTTGAACATTCAATTAATCAGACATGCAACAATAAAACTCCAGTTTAACGGGCAGACAATACTAGTTGATCCGATGTTTAGTTTAAAGAGTACACTTGCACCGGTCGCAAATGCAGCCAATGAATTCCAAAATCCTTTAGTTGATCTGCCTATACCGGTAGAAGAAATGGTAAGTGAAATAAACGCAATAATCATCACCCATTCACACCGGGACCATTTAGATGATCGAGCAATCGAATTTCTGCCGAAAGACCTCCCTGTTTTTTGCCAGCCAGAGGATGAAGAAAAACTGATTAGTCTAGCATTTAAAGATGTGAGGAGCGTGGAGCACGAAACAGTATGGAGAGGAATTCAATTCAAAAGAACCGGCGGACAACATGGGACGGGTGAACTAGGGAAACTTATGGGCCCAGTGTCAGGGTTTGTTTTACAAGCGGAAAATGAGCCTGTTGTCTACGTAGCAGGGGATACCATCTGGTGTTCGGAAGTAGAGGAAGCAATTTCAAATTATTCGCCGGAAGTTATTGTACTAAATGGAGGGGAAGCACAATACTTAACGGGAGACCCAATAACGATGGGGGTAATGGACATTGAAAAGGTTCATAGGGCCAGCCCTTCTTCAAAAATAGTAGTGGTCCACATGGAATCATGGAATCATTGCTTGTTAACCAGACGGGACCTAAGGCAATATATCGAAACCAATAAGCTGTCAAATATATTTGTTCCCAATGATGGGATGATTCTTAATTTCTAGTTATAGTTTTTTGTAAAAGAATAGCTTGGCAGCTACTCGCCAAGCTATATTTTTAACTTTTCATGTACCGATTCCTAAAAGAAATTTATTTTCTTTAATTTGGTCAATATGCCGTTGTTCATGTAAATATATTAGTTCAACCCATTGGTCTAGAGGCAATTCACCAAAGACAGGATGAACCACTGATTTTTCCTCCAGGATTGACTTGTCTTTTACTGTCTTAAGAACAGTTAACAAATAGTTTCTCGAATCATTTAATAAATCAATTACTTCTAGAACATCAATTGGTTCCAAATTTGGTTTAACTATTTCTGGAGCCTCAATCTTCTTCGTTCGATCCAACGCATGATGGAGGTTTTTTCGTTTTACCTGATTGTTAGGTATTTGTTTTAGTCCATATTCAATAGCACGCGTAAATGATTTTTCCGTTAGAACTAAGTGATGACTAACTTGAGCTATACTCCACGTATTAGTATCAGGACTTTTGTTGAATTCTTCATAACCAAGTAGACTAATTTCATTTAACAGTCTATTTCTTGTATCTGACAGATTTTCATTATGTAGATTACTCAAAAATACTCCCCCTTACAACTAATAGAATCCAAGGTAATTCTTCCTCTGAATAAATCCTCTTTATAAAAACAAACTTTTCTACTTAATTTTATTTTATCACTTGTTCCTATAACCTAGTACTTAATTCTGAAAAAATATGGAAAAAGATGTATGACAATAGTGTAAAGGTATTATTTTAATAGTTGCAACAATTACTTAATCAAGTAGGTGGAATCGTAACCATCTTGCACAACAAGAATTACCCTTCCTCCATCATATTGCCAATTGTAAAATAAAGATAAAAGGCTGTTGATTGGAATCTACAATCAACAGCCTTTTTTAGTCATTCACAGCTGAATATTACCTTTGCTCGTACACTTCTTTTATTTGTTTCATATGGTGTTCATCATGTTCCACCATACCTAATAAATAGTTTTCAAGTGTTAATGTTGTCTCTCCTATGGTAAAGGAAGTCTGAAGATTAGCTTTTTCTAACGCATCGAGTAGGTTTTTACGGTTGGTGATAAACCTATCGATCAAGTTATTTTTACTTATACCGGAATGGGCAAAGTTTTGAGCATCAGAGTTAATCGCTTGGACATCGACTTGTCCAGATGGCAGGGTATCACCACTTAACATCAATGGTAGTCTTGAATTTTGTATGTACTGATCCCACAGTAAAAGATGGGCAACGATGGCAGCGGACGACCACTTTCCTTCACTAATAGGTGAGAAGAAAATACGATCGTCTTCCACTTGTTTTATTTCCTCTAAAAATGGAATGATGGTGCCGAATTGTGAGACAACATTCATAGAAAAACCTCCTTAATTTATTTTACTTTAATCATAGAATACCAGTTTTTAGGTGCACTAGGGAATGTTCTTTTGTCATACGATAATAACAATTAGTTATAGGTTTATTACTTTTTAGAATTACCTTTGCTAACCGCAAAGCTGATAGTATAAAAGCAGAAGATGTTCCAAGAAGTGGAGGTAAAAATTAATGAAGCTTAAAAAATTATCATGGGCTAGTATATTAATAAGAACGAAAGAAACAACTGTCCTAGTTGACCCACTAGGGGGACCCATAAAGGGACAGGATAAACCACTGGCTGCAAAAATTGGTGATCCCTTGGAACCACTGATTTCATTGGAAACGATAGAGCAACCAGACGTGATTTTGATAACACATGTTCATCCAGATCATTTTGATTATCAATCGGTTCTTCAACATTTTGGTGAGAATGTAAAAATCTTTGTTCCAATGGATTCTAGTGATTATGTAAAAAAGCTTGGTTTTCGTCATGTGGCGGGGGCTCATCCGAATGATGAGTTCGGCTATAAGGATGTAAGGATGATTGCTTCCTATTCAGTGGATGGCTTTGGTTCCCCTCAAGTCTCTTGGATCATTAAGGATGAAGAGCATACGGTCCTACATTGCGGTGACACTCAGTGGCATGGATATTGGTGGAGAATGGAGAATCAATATGGGCCTATTCATGCAGCATGTCTTCCAGTCAATGGTCCAATCTTACAAGTAGTAGGGTTAAAGGAACAAAGTCAATTACCAGCATGCTTAACCCCAGAAGAGGCAGTAGAAGCAACAAAAATATTAGGTGCTAAGCTAATTCCTATTCATTACTCCACCTTTAACAATCCTCCATATTACAGTGAAGCTGAAAATATTGAAGAAAGATTAATGAAGCAAGCCAATCTGCGTGGTGTTGAAGTAACATTCCTGAAAACAAATGAGCAGATAATTATTTAGATATTGTCTCAATTGACCTCATTAAAAGGGGTCTTTTTAGTGTGATTTTCATTCACATATGGTCCTCTTTAATGTAATCTGAAGGTAAGGGAAAAATTGGATGAATAACTAAATCATTAAGAGGATTTGATATCCATGTTAAAACTAATTCAGTTAAAATATTTTGTTACTACGGTAGAAGCAGGTAGTGTTACGACAGCGGCAAGAAGTCTATTCATCTCACAACCAGCGCTCTCAAAACAGATCACGCAACTTGAGAGTGAGTTAAATTGTGAACTGTTTTTAAGGAAAACGACTGGAATAGAATTAACCGAAGCAGGTAAACATTTGTACCAAAAAGGGATTGAATTATTAAAAGCTGCCGAAGAGCTTTCGTCTGAAATGAATCAATATGCAAAAAAACAAACCATTAAGATCGGAGCGCTGCCAAGCATTGGCACACATTTTCTTCCTGCCGTGGTGAACAGGTTAAGAGAAGAATATAAAATCGAGGTTTTAATTAAGGATACAACTGAAGAATTGGTGCGGTTAGTCGAAAACAATCAGGCTGATTTTGTTTTTGCTCAAGATGTGGTCAGTAATCGGAATTTTGTAATGGAGAATATATGTTGGGAGCCATATGATGCGATCCTACCGATGTCAGTGATTAGCAGGGGGGTATCGCCACTTTCAATAACCGAATTTGTGGAAAATCAACTAATTATTCATAAGCATCCATGCGACATTCGCTCATTTTTTGAGAAGTATTGTAAAAAGAATAAAATTGAATTTGAACTGGGGATCGAATTAGAAACAAATGAATCCATCGTTGCCTTTGTTTCGAGCGGTCTAGGTGCTTCTATCATGCCAAGAATGGTTTCCCAAAATGTCAAAGACCAGTCGGCTTTAATTATGGAATTTGCAGATGAACAATTCGGCAGAAGTATTGACCTTTTATATAAACCATCTTCAAAAAAGCTCGCAAAAACAATCATTGTTTTTTCAAAAGAATATATATCTGAAAGTTAAAAGGTACACTCACGTGTGCTTTTTTTCTCCTATTTTTATCCTATAGTAATTTTTTTTACCTCTAGAGTGGATTTATGGAAGAAATGAGGACACAAAATCACAACATTCCTCGAATACACTATGGGGAGAAAGATACATCTTAAGAGAGAAATAGGAGAAGAGTAATATGACTAGAGAATTATTTATTAATGGTGAACTGACATTAATTAGAACAGAAACGCATGGAAAAAGAAAGAAAACAAAAAGTGAACCACCAATTTTTACTTCAAGGATGGAAAAGAGGGAATACTATAAGTCTTTCAATTACTTTGACATCCGAAATGTAATAGATGTAAAAGGACTTCTTCATGATATTCATACAAATTTACATACATATGTTTTAAAAGTTAACGAATGGGTTCAAAACAGTCCAGTAAAAAAACTTGTAGTAACTGGCATTTTTACCGTTATGTTCGGGATTTTTTCCAATACTGCAAATGCATCATTTATACAGGAATACACATATCAGGTTAAAAATAGTGAAAAAATTGAGGATATTGCTGCTGCACATGGAGTAACAGCTCAAGAAATATTAGAGGCCAATGGGCTGTCTTCAATTGAAGGTAAAAAAATTTTATTACCAAAAGTTCAAAATCAAACGGTTACCGCTAAGAAACTAAATATTCGATCACAACCCAGCACTGCAAGTAGTATTATTGGTCAATATCAAAAAGGCGATATTGTTAAAGTTTCATTTATTGAAAATGGATGGGCGGCTATTCTTATTAAAGGACAAGTTTGTTTTCTGAGCGCTGAATATCTTACAACCAGCGCACCAACTGGAGACCAAAATAGTATAACCACTAATCCTCAAATAAAAACAACCATGTATGTAACTGCTTCATCGTTGAAAGTCAGACAGGCAGCTTCTACAAATAGTGCGGTATTAGATTCATTAAAATTAAACGAGAGTGTATCTGTAATATCTATTGATAGTGGTTGGGCTAAGATTAATTTCAATGGAAAAGTGGCGTTTGTTAGTGAAGTCTATTTAATTGGTAAGGAACAAACAAATACAAATACAAATACAACTGTGTACGTGATCAAAGTCGGAGATACTTTTACAAAAATTAGTAAGGTGTTTGGTGTCTCTGTTTCATTAATCCAGGAATTAAATCCAACAGTAGATCCGTCAAAGTTGAAAATTGGACAAGAAATCAAAATCCCTTTAGCTACTTCATCTAATTCTAATCAATTAATAGTAACAGCTCATATAGGAGGGATAGACCCCCAGGGTACCTTTCGTTTTATCACATCTGACGGTAAAACACATGTAGCCAAAGCAACGGGCAACATGATAAATGAATTATTTCATCAGCAAGGAAAAACAATAACATTAACACTAGAAGGAAATAGGGGTCAAATATTGACTTTACTATATCTTCAATAAAAGCATACAAAAAATATTTTTAGCCTCCATGTGGGGCTTTTTTTTACAGGTAAAAAATAGATTGAAAATAAAAAAAAGCTGCCACCATTAGAAATATAGGTGTCAGCTTGCAGTAATAAAACTTGTGTTGTCAATGTTCGTCATCGTCTTCAAAATCACTATCACAGTCGAAACACTGAGCGAACGAATCATCTGGACATTGTTCAGGAATCGGTTCACATGGGTTAAAGTTATGATTATCGAGTACTTCCAATGGTCTCATCATTTCATGGTCTTCATGCTCAAGGATGTGGCAGTGCCATGGGTAGATTCCTTTAAACGGTCCAAAACGTGCAATAATACGAGTGACCTCTCCTGGGTTGGCACGAACGGTATCTTTCCATCCCCTCTCGCTTGGTTCAGGTGGATGTGGCGGCCATACTATAAGATTAGGACCATTTGGATCACCTGTAAACGGAGCACGATTCAATATTTGAAAGGTAACAAGGTGCAAGTGGATAGGGTGTGTGTCCGGTGTAGTATTGTAAAGTTCCCAAATCTCTATCGTCCCATTATATGGTGTTTCTGTAAGTGGCAACTGATCCCATTCCATGTTATTTAATAATAGTTTTAAACGCCCGAATTCATCTGTAGATTCGACTAAGAGGTTTTTTCGTACGATTACAGCATCCTTTGGATCAAGGTGTTCCAAACAACTCAACTTTTTTGGAATTTCACTATTGTCTGGTTCGTGCAATGTATCTTTGACACGAAATTCCATAATCTGTGTAAGATCTTCAGAAGGTGGTTCGCCGTTAGGGAATGGTGCTGGCGCGTCATTTGTTAAGAGGATTCTTTCACCTTTGTGATTAGAAAAATCAATTATTACATCAACACGTTCAGCTGGTGCAAGGGTGATATGGGATACGGTGATGGGTTTATCCAAAAGTCCTCCTTCCGTACCAATTTGGATAAATTTTTGTCCAGAGCTCAACCGTATATGGTAAAAACGAGCATTGGAGCCATTAAGGATACGGAACCGGTATTTCCGCGGCTCTACCCTTAGATAAGGCCATACTTTTCCGTTGACTAGGATGGTATTGCCAAAAAACTCAGGTACAACTGAGGGATTTGGTAGGTTTGGATCTACTGGTGGAGGCGGTTGTGGTGCTGGAGGCGGCTCATGGCCTGGCTGGGTTGGATAGAACAGTTCACCATTAGGATAGAACGAACGATCTTGGATGACCAGCGGAATTTCAAATTTTCCACTTGGCAGGTTCAATTCTTCCTCTTCTTCATCTCGGAGGAGATAGAAGCCTGCAAGCCCTGCATAAACGTTCAAACGAGTGATTCCAAGTGCATGGTCATGATACCATAGCGTTGCAGGGCGTTGACAGTTTGGATAATAGTAGATTTTATGCGCGAATTTCGGACCAACATTTTTAAAATCTCGTGTAAACCAAGCCTCTGGATATCCGTCATTTTCCGGTTTAACCCGACCTTCATGCAAATGTACAACTGTCCTCACAGAAGGTTTGTCTGGTTCTGCCCCATGAATAGTTCGATCCACAGGTAGCAGGTGTTCAAAGGGCAATTTATTTTTCCACTTGACTAAAATAGGGTGATTTCTTCTTGCTTCAAATGTAGGACCTGGATACATCCCGTTGTAACCCCAAACGGTAGTTGGCGGCAAATCGCGATGTAACTTCTGTGTGACTTGTTTCATAGTAACTTTATAAAATGGGAGGCCATCACGTTCACCTTTTGGTCTTATGACAGAAGGAATCGGTAATGCATCAACAAATTTTTTTAAAGACATTTATCCGCCACCTTTCAAAAAATTAGAATCTCCCTTCAATCTATTTTTTACCTATTTATGTTATGCGAAAAAAAACCGGAACAGAACCTTTATAAATTACTCTATAATAAGGCTTTTTGGCTTTATTAAAAAAATTGGTTATAAATTTTATTTTTTTGTTGACATTATAGGGTAGGGGGGTATAGTATTAAAACATAAGATAAATTACCAAATCAAGGAATATCAAAATCATCTAACGGTTGAATAGATGGGAGGAAGAAAAATGAGCGAATTAAAAGAAACACAACTACCAATAACCGGGATGACCTGTGCTGCTTGTGCCATCCGAATCGAGAAAGGTTTAAATAAGCTTGAAGGGGTAGAAACCGCTAACGTGAACTTAGCCCTTGAAAAAGCGACCATAAAATTTGATCCTGCTGTAACAAACGTTGACGATTTTATGAAGAAAGTAAATGATCTCGGATATGGTGTTTTAGCAGAAAAAGTCGAACTCGATATAATCGGTATGACCTGTGCTGCCTGTGCAGCAAGAATTGAGAAGGGACTAAACAAACTTAGCGGAGTTAATAAAGCAACTGTAAATTTAGCTTTGGAAACAGCCAGTGTAGAGTTTAACTCATCGCAAATCACCATCCAAGAAATTCTGAAAGCCGTTGATAAGATAGGGTATGAGGCGAAGGTGAAGAAAGAGAAAACCACCGAAGCTGCCGACCATCGTGAAAAAGAAATCGAAAAACAAAAAGGAAAGTTTCTCTTTTCACTTATCCTTGCGTTTCCACTATTATGGGCAATGGTTGATCATTTTGAGTTTACATCTTTTATTTATCTGCCTGACATGCTGATGAATCCTTGGGTGCAATTAGCACTCGCAACTCCGGTTCAATTCATTGTTGGAAAGCAATTTTATGTAGGAGCATTTAAGGCTCTTAGAAATGGTAGTGCCAATATGGATGTGCTAGTTGCGCTTGGAACATCTGCTGCTTTTTTTTACAGTCTATATATCATTATTTCAGCAATTGGGTCCGGCCAAATGATGTTTGAATTGTACTTTGAAACAAGTGCTGTATTGATATCCCTTATTCTGTTAGGAAAATTGTTTGAGGCTCGGGCAAAAGGTCGTTCCTCTGAAGCCATCAAGAAACTAATGGGGCTTCAAGCCATAACGGCAACTGTTGTAAGGGATGGTAAGGAAATAGAAGTTACATTAGAAGAAGTAATAGTTGGTGACCTGATTCTTGTGAAGCCGGGGGAAAAGATTCCGGTTGATGGAGAAATTATTGAAGGACGTTCTGCACTCGACGAATCCATGCTGACAGGAGAAAGTGTACCAGTGGATAAAACTATAGGAGATCCAGTTATCGGTGCTACGATTAACAAAAATGGGTTTCTAAAAATCAAGGCAACCAAGGTTGGAAGAGATACGGCCCTTGCACAGATTATTAAAGTGGTTGAAGAAGCGCAAGGATCAAAGGCACCTATCCAACGTTTAGCAGACCAAATCTCCGGAATATTTGTTCCAATAGTTGTAGGGATTGCGGTTGTAACATTCTTGGTATGGTTTTTCTTAGTGAGTCCTGGGAATTTCGCTGAAGCTTTAGAAAAAATGATCGCCGTTCTTGTTATTGCTTGTCCGTGTGCATTAGGTCTGGCAACACCAACCTCTATTATGGCGGGCTCCGGACGTGCAGCTGAAGCTGGAATTTTATTTAAGGGTGGAGAGCACCTAGAAAGAACACACCGCATTACTACTGTTGTTTTAGATAAAACAGGTACGGTTACAAATGGAAAACCAGAACTAACTGATGTCATCGTAACAGCTGATCTTGAGGAAACAACATTTTTACAATTGGTAGGTACTGCTGAGAAACAATCTGAGCACCCATTAGCAGAAGCAATTGTTAATGGCATTAAAGAAAGAGGTATCGATTTATTAGCTGCCGAAGAATTTGAAGCTATTCCTGGATATGGAATTAGAGCTACTGTTGACGACAAAGAGTTATTAATTGGTACACGAAAATTAATGAACAAATACTCTATTGCATTCCAATCAGCGGAGTACAGGATGGAATCTCTCGAGGAAAACGGGAAAACAGCCATGCTAGTGGCGATTGATCAACAGTATGCTGGAATTGTTGCCGTGGCTGATACGGTAAAAGAAACGTCAAAAGCGGCGATCCGAAAATTAAAAGATATGGGCCTTGAAGTCATCATGATGACGGGTGATAATACACGAACTGCGAAAGCCATTGCGGATGAAGTAGGTGTCGATGCAGTGGTGGCAGAAGTTTTACCAGAAGGAAAAGCGGATGAAGTGAAGAAGCTTCAAAACCAAGGTAAACGAGTAGCGATGGTTGGTGATGGAATCAATGATGCACCAGCCTTGGCCATTGCGGATATTGGCATGGCAATTGGAACCGGAACTGATGTAGCTATGGAAGCAGCTGATATCACATTAATGAGAGGCGATTTAAATAGTATTGCAGATGCAATCGACATGAGTAAGAAAACCATCCGAAATATTAAACAAAATCTTTTCTGGGCCTTTGGTTATAACACATTAGGAATTCCAGTGGCAGCAATTGGTTTCTTGGCACCTTGGCTGGCGGGAGCTGCAATGGCGTTTAGCTCCGTGTCCGTTGTTTTAAATGCACTCAGGTTACAGCGAGTGAAATTAAATAATCAGGAATAGGAGCGGTTCTATGAAAAAGTGGGCAATATCCGCCATTGTGTATCTACTGATCGTCATTGGTGCCTATACGGCATATGACAAATTTTCTGATAAAGAAGTGGATCATAGTAAAGCAAACAGTCATGAAACAGCGGCAAATACAGAAGGACATGGTCATAAAGAAGCAACAGGAGGACATGAGCATGAAGGAGGTGAGGTGAAAACAACCTTCTTATATAAGGATGGAAAAATAACCATTGTTCTGAATGACGCAAATGGCAAACCAGTAGACGATCTAGAAGTAAATCATGAGAAACTCCTTCACTTAATCGTAGTAGATGAACATTTAAATCAATATTTGCACTTACATCCCGAAAAGGTAGGGGAAGGTAGATTTCAGTTATCGCAGGAATTAAAGGATGGAGCCTATAAAGCGTTTATCGATATCAAGCCTGAAAAACTAAACTATCATGTGACTCCAGTGGCTTTTACAGTAGGAAAACAACAAGATGCACATAGTCATAACAACCTTAATGCTGATCAATCTTTCGTAAAAACGATTGATGGAAAAACAGCCGAAATGGAAGTTAGTTCGTTTGATGCAATAAAACCTGTTACACTTACATTTAATGTGGATGAATCATCACTAGAACCTTATCTAGGTGCAGCAGGGCATGTTGTTATCTTAAATGAAACAGCGGACCAATACCTGCACGTTCACCCTCTGAATGAAAACGAGCCAGTCTTTGAAACACAGTTTGATCAACCAGGAAAGTACAAAATTTGGGCTGAATTTAAACAAGATGGAAAGGTAAGAGTGTTTTCATACGTCATCGAAATCAAATAAGGGAATAAGCCAATAAGTTTGAAAAGTTGTCAACTTACACCCTTCGCATTACCATACGGGGGTATGATATAATGAATCAAAAAAGGGAGGCGTATAAATGGCCAATGAACATGAGGTGGACGCGATGGTTGAGGAGTCATGCTGTGATCATGAAGGAAGTCATCGAAAAAGCCACCATTCGGATAAGGTGAAAAATAACCTGGTGACTAGATTAAATCGAATTGAGGGTCAGATCCGCGGGATTAAGGGGTTAATTGAAAAAGATACGTATTGTGATGATGTGATTAACCAGATCTCTGCAACTCAATCCGCGTTAAATAGTGTAGCCAAAATCTTGTTGGAAGGCCACATGAAAAGCTGCGTAGTGGAGCGAATCCAAGAAGGCGATTTCGAAGTGCTAGATGAAGTTCTAGTAACTATTCAAAAATTAATGAAAAAATAGGAGGAATTTATAATGGAACAAGTAACTTTAAATGTAAGCGGAATGTCTTGTGGTCATTGTGTGAAAGCAGTAGAAGGAAGTGTTGGCGGCCTTCAGGGTGTGAAGAAAGTTGCCGTACAACTTGATAAGGGTCAGGTAGATGTAGAATTTGATTCTAGTGTTGTTACACTTAGCACGATTAAAGAAACAATTGATGATCAAGGCTATGATGTAAAATAAAATAGGTTGGAGCACTTGGGTTCGATAGCCTGAGTGCTTTTTTGTATAATTTTAATTATGAACGTTTCAAAAAAGGGGATGGACATAATGAGAATGATAGATGCACATATCCATTTAGATCAATATAGTGATCAGGAATTAACTAGTTTACTAGACGACTCCCAATCGATTCATGCAATGGTTACCGTTTCGAATCATCTTACATCGTGTAAAAGGAATCTCCAATTATCACAAACCTTCACTAAGGTGAAACCGGCGTTTGGTTTTCACCCAGAACAGCCTCTTCCAACAGATGAGGAGAAAAGTGAACTCCTTTCGTGGATTGATGACCATCAGGATGAAATGATTGCGATTGGAGAGGTGGGACTTCCTTATTACCTACGGCTTGAAAATAAAATAACTGCTAGTCAGTTTGACCAATACGTGGAACTAGTAGAGGTTTTCATACAACTAGCCAAGAAATATGACAAACCTGTTGTGCTCCATGCTGTTTATGAGGATGCACCTGTTGTGTGTGATTTATTGGAAAAGCATTCAATCTTAAAAGCACATTTTCATTGGTTTAAAGGGGATAGCAAAACGATAACAAGAATGATAGGAAATGGATATTATATTTCGGTTACACCGGATGTTGTGTACAAAGAAGAGATTCAAGATATAGTTGCTAAGGTTCCGTTAGAGAGACTTATGGTCGAAACAGATGGCCCATGGCGCTTTAAAGGCCCTTTTCTTGGACAAATGACTCATCCCAACATGATGCAACATTCAATCAGTAAAATCGCTTCTATAAAAAAAGGTAAACCAACTGAAGTTGCCGACATCCTACTGCAAAACACAAGAGATTTTTATTCGATTTAAGGTGAATGGCTTATTTTTCGGTAAACTTGGCTCATTTTGTGTGGGGACTGGCTTATTTTTCGGTAAACTTGGCTCATTTTTTCAGAGTATCGGCTTTTTTACCTATATTTTCCAATAAAACTCTGTTAAAAAACCAGTTCCCCAACGGAAACTGGTCCTAAAATTATTGAGATAACGTAGGGGACTTCGAAACATCTTCTGCTTCCGGTACCCGCAATAGAATGATGCCACCGATGATAAACAAAACAATCAAACTGAACACGCCGCTATTCGTATTGCCTGTCATTTGGGCCGTAAATCCGACTAAAAACGGTCCTAATATCGCAGCAAACTTATAAAAAATACTATAGAACCCAAAGAATTCGTTAGAGCTTTCTTTTGGAACAAGCTTTGCAAAATAAGAACGGCTTAGTGCCTGAATCCCACCTTGGGAAGATGCGACAAGCATCGCAAGAATCCAGAAATCTAAAGTCGTCTTTAGGAAATAAGCATACGTACAGATCACGATATAAATAAAGATTCCAACGAGCAGCATCGTTTTACTTTTGAATTTATCTGCAAGTCTGCCATATAAAACGGCAAACGGTGCAGCCACTACTTGTGTCGCAAACAAAATAATTAATAGGTTGGTTGAATCAATACCCAAATCAGAACCGTAGGCGGTAGACATAGTAATAATGGTATTAACTCCATCAATATAAAAGAAATAGGCTAATAAGAATAGAAATAAAGGACGGTAAAGCTTAATTTTCTTAAAGGTGACAAAGAGCTGCTTGAAACCATTTGAAATAGGGTTTGCGACCCTTTCCTTATAATAAACCTGCTTTACATGTTTTAGCATAGGAATCGTGAACAATCCCCACCATAAAGCGGTGATAGCAAACGCTGCCTGACTTGCTACCGAAACGGTTAAAGGAAGGACTCCTCTATCAGATAAAAGAATTAGTGCGATTCCGATAATAAAAGGGATTGTACTACCGATATATCCCATCGCATATCCCCGCGATGAAATCTTATTCATTCGTTCCTCGGTCGTGACATCCACCAGAAAGGCATCATAGAAAATATTTGTACCACCAAATCCGATAACGGTGATCATATAACAAATTAATAAAATGAGCCATTGGTTACTCGGGACAACGGCTAACAACAAAGTAAACACAATTCCTAGCGCAAAGAAAAAGGTAAAGAACCGTTTCTTAAACCCCTTGAAATCAGCAATGCTTCCTAAAATAGGAGCACAAAGCGATATTAGGAGAGTAGCAAACGAATTTGCATATCCCCAATAGGCTGTAGACGTGGAAGCAGCAAGGCCTGCATCTTTAGCAGCGGCCTTAAAATACAACGGAAAAATGGCTGTGGTAATCAGGATAGAGTAGGCAGAGTTTGCCCAGTCATAAAACACCCAGCTCTTTTCTTGCTTTGACATCCGACTCATTCATTTTCCCCCTTTAGAAAGCTAATAGTTCTTCGATAACCCTTCCATCTGTATTTCCTAAGCTGACACCTAGAAGTCTCGCAAATGTTGGGCCTTCATCAATGAGACGGATTGAAGGCAGGGTGATGGGCCTAATTCCTTTCCCTGATGCCATTAAAATGGTTCCGTAATTTTCTTTTTCGGGAGAATAACCGTGACAGGCTAATGTATACTTTTTATCAGCTGCAGCATCCTCTTTAGTGACCTGCTTGATGTACTCCCCTTCAAAATCTTCTAAAAAATAATAACCACGAGCCGCTTCGACCATAAACGCGCATGTTCCATCTGCTCCTTTTTCAGCGGCTTGTTCTCCTGTTAAAAACCCCTCAATTCCAGAAGTAGGATCTTTGATTAATGTTTCTAATAATTGCTTTACTTCATTTAAAGTAGCTGAATCATGTGCATCTTTTATGTAAATATATGCAGAGCCATCACAACTTTTACAATAAGCCTTCCAATTTATTATTTTCCCTTTTGAATTGGTCGATAGTAGATTTTGCTTCTTGAACAATACATTTAAATTGACAGCTTTATTTTCATCAAGGGCACTATGGTCACCTAATGCAACTATGGTTGAATTTTCATAGATACCACTTTCCTTTAACGCATCAATGATTCTCCCTAGACGAAGGTTATGGCGTTTTAAAGCAGCCATGGCTTCTTCTGAAGAAAAACCATGAAAATGGCGCTGGGTATCTAGGTCCGTAAAATGGACCATTAATAAATTTGGCTTCTTTGTTTTAATTGTGTGAACCGTTGACTCTAACACAAAGTCATCGAGTTCTGGCTGATTCAACCCGTTACGGATATGGCCGAAACGTTGATTTAGCTCTAATTGATAGCGGGGAGTTCCGTTCATGAGAGACACCACAATTTGATTATGCCATGGGCGGTTTGCAAAGATTTCGGGCATATTATAGTCAATATTTGCTTTGCCCGTTACGGGCCATAATAATGCCGCAGTTGTCATATTGGCCTTTTTCACTTCATCATATAAAGTAGTCCCTCGAATACAATTTCTGAACCAATTCCAATCTGGCGATATCATACCTGGCTGTAAGAGTGTATTATTTATGATTCCATGCCGATTAGGATAATTTCCAGTTACGATAGTCGCATGACAAGGATAGGTAACAGAAGGATAGATTGTTTTAACATTTTCAACGTAGGATCCATTGTTTAAAATGGTTTGAAAATGAGGCATGTCTTTTAGGATTGGAAAATCTAATGCGGATAGACAATCAAATGAAATGATTATTAAATGTTCGGTAAGACGAGTCATGATATACCTCCAAAAATAGTACCTCTTATTCAAATTGTACTACAGCAATTGGTCAAAATGTTACAGAATTTTTACAAAATTTATAATATATATGCAAAACTGAGGAATCCAAAATTTGTTGTTATAATAGAGGAAGATTTTTCTAGTATAATGAAAGTAGTCACTTTTTATGAAAAAAAGGAGTAAACGCCATGCCGAGTTTCCGAAGTTATTTTATCGAAAAAGGAATTAAATGGTCGGTGAAAAGAGCATTTCGCAAGGAAGTAATTGATAAGGGGATGGACGAGAAAAGGCAGATGCTAGATTCAGCGGCCAGGAGGTTAGGAAAACTCCCAGAAGACTGCAGAATCGAAAAACTTGAAATTGAAGGATTATATGCAGAATGGATTTCTACGAGCCGAGCAATGGATGGAAAGGTTATTCTTTATTTACACGGAGGCGGTTACGCCTTCTGCTCAGCGAATACTCATCGGCCACTAGCAGCAAGAATTGGGAAAGCGGCAGGTGTAAAGGTGTTGTTCCCTGAGTATCGGCTTGCGCCAGAGCATCCATTTCCAGCCGCCATTGAAGATGCGATCAATGTGTACCGATGGCTTATCCGTCAAGGCTATCATTCTAAGGATATTATTTTTGCAGGGGACTCTGCTGGCGGTGGCTTAAGTATAGCCGCAACATTAGTCTTAAGAGACCAAAATGAACCAATGCCAGCCGCGATTGTTTGTCTCTCCCCGTGGGTGGATTTAACAAGTAGTGGGGAAAGCTATAGGAAAAATAAAGAAAAGGATCCTTACTTAAATCTAGGCGGTGTGAGGAAAGCCGCTAGTATGTATGCAGGAACTGAAGCACTTGATCATCCGCTTATTTCTCCTGTGTTTGCTGATTTTACAGGATTTCCACCCCTGTTTATTCAAGCTGGTAATCATGAAATCCTCCAAAGTGATGCAGAAAAATTGGCTGCTCAGGCTCGAGCCGCAGGTGTAAATGTATCGTTTAAGGTTTGGGATGGAATGTGGCATGTTTGGCAAATAAGTGGGAATGTATTGCCTGAAGCAAAAAGAGCTATTTATGAAATAGGGGAGTTTGTGAAAAGGACCTTCAGACAAAAGGATTGAGTGGAAACTTTTTTAAACTTCAGTTAGCTTTGAATGACAAAAAGTAGGTGAAAAGTTGTTTGCATTGTGTGAATTATGTGCGCGAGAAGGTGTTGAGATTACCGAGCACCATTTAATCCCTCGAGAAGAAGGAGGCGGGAAATTAGCAAAAGCTAACCTTTGCATTCCATGCCATAAACAAATCCACGCCCTATATACGAATAAAGAACTTGCTTTACGCTTAACTACAATTGCGGATTTAAAGAAAGATGAAAAGGTTAGTAAATTCATTAAGTGGATCAGAAAACAGCCAGCGACCACCTTGATTAAAACAAAACGATCAAATGATAATCCTAGAAGATAAAAAGTGAAGGTGTAACAAGAACCTTCACTTTATTTGTTTTCTTCAGGTAACTCTTTAATTAAGACATTGGTAATAGAATGAGAGGAAATAGAAACGAGTCCAAGATTGTTATTCGGTTCAATGATTGACCCCTTTTCTAAAAACTGATAACGTAATTGATCTTTCCATAAAAATGGCTTGTTATCATCTTCCTTGTCAACATGGCTGATGGTATAAGACGTGTCACAAATCCGGAAAATATCTTTATTTTTCCTTTTAATAGAATTGAAACTTATCACTCCTTTCATAAGCACGCCCCAAATACCAGAAAAGCTCATGTTTTTAAAAGGGCTGCTGGTATATTGATGAATAGGCAGGGTCTTTCCATCTGGAAAAGTAACCGTTGCTTTTACCGCGGAAGCATAGTGTACATCTCCTGATAAAAAAATACACTCAGATGGTTCCCATTTTGCCATTTGGTATAAAAGCTTGGTAAAGCCTTCTCCGTTATACTTCCAAGCCTCAAAATCAAAGGACGTTCTCACCTCTACTCCAATTATCTGGAAAGGATAGACATAATCATGCAAAAAGGATTCAATCAGGCCCATCCCGTAAACAGGGGTAGCGGAAACAATTAATAAAGGAGTGTGCATCTTCCAACTACTAGACAACAGTTTGTTTGATACAATTACCCATCCTTGATCGCTTAGGAGCTGGGGACATGCTGTTGTCTCCTTTATGATATGCCCCAATTTTACTAGTTTTGGAGTTGTAGTATATTCCCGTTGAGTACGAGTATCTAAAAATACAGCTTTTGGATGGGATGGTGCGACAAAATGCCACGAATGAAACTGCCAAAGACTGTTTCCCCATTTTTCATGTGTGGATGAATGAAAGCTTCCTTTCCTGATTGTTTTAAAATACGACCCCATTAACTCGATAAAATTTTGATCAAAGTTATCAGGGTCATTTCCCCAGCCCTGGAAAGCCCAATAAGCTGAAAGTCCGTTTGCTATGACATGTCTGCCTAGTGGTGATTCCGACACGTTCTTTTTCCATTCTGCGGAAATGTTCCAATCATCAGTTAGGTCATGGTCATCGAAAATCATGTAAGTAGGGATGTTTGCAAGCAGTCTCCTTACGCGGTTAAGAGATGCGCGAAAAGACACTAGTGCTTCCTGCTGTTCATTGAAACGATTTAAAAGTTGGTTACGTTCGAATCGATGATCTTTAGAATCGCCTTTTTCATTAGTAGAAACGAAATGAATTAGCTTCCTTTTTTCCAATTCGTCAAAGCTTTCAAAAAAATGATTGGATTGTGCGATATCCCAAATCTCGGGGCTCCAGGACAATAAGTACATTGCAGCAAACTCACCAAATTCAATTAAATGGTTTTGTGCATGTGAAGAGGTGAATTGACAAAAGGTCTCCATTATAAATTGTCTGCCGTTTACCTGATCAAGGGAGGTACGAAATGGTTCTTGATGCATGCGATTTTCCAAATAATTGAGAGGTTCCCTTTTCCCTATTAATTCACTATTAATCTTGGAAATCACACCAAAGAGCGGGTCGGCAACATCATCAGCATAAATTTGGTCTCCCATGAGAAATAGCGAGTCAGGACGGTTCTGGACATTAGCATGATGTTTATCAATGATGGAATCGGCATAAGCAAGAGTATCTTCACCATCGCCATGCAACTTTCTACATGACCCATATAAAATATGGCTCGAACTCTGACCACTCTTAATCTGAAAAGTTGGGTATTTAAGATTCCCATACACAAGGGAGCCTGGATGATTAGAATTAAGTAATTCAAGACTCTCCAAATCATCAAGTCTAGAATCATCATTAAATCGCAAATTATATCCAATTAAGGTATCTGTGGGAAAGGATTCATTTTGGGGGGTAATCTTAATTAAGTAGACAAAAAGTTGTTTGCCGATCTTCACTTTCATCGGCTCACAATCGGTATCAAGTTTATGATACAGAAAGGAATGGGGCTCACTCCCTTTTTCTACCTGAAAAAAATCTGGTTCTATTTGAACTCTTTTGCTTGTTGCAATCCAAATATAAGCACGGGTCGGTTCCACTCGACGAACAATCGGCCCGGATAAAATCAATGGAAACTGCATTTTTTCCACCTCACATAGTATTGATACTATTTTATTCGCCGATGGAAAAAGACGTTCATTGGTGCCTGACACCATAAATATTCGCCAGTTGTACTAATATTGCCAATATTTAAACGAAGGCGACTTTCTAAATGGATTTATAATAGAGGTGATATATATACATCCAGCCTGTCTACACTATTTATGGCTGGTTTTTTTGTAATGAAAGAAGGAGGAGAATTGACATGAAGACTTTAATTGTTTATTGCTCATCCCATGGGACTACAGAAAAAGCAGTAGGATTATTAAGTGAACACATCGAAGGAGAGATTTTATCAGTTGATTTGAAAAGAGAGAAAACCATTTTCGATCTTAACAACTTTGATACCATTATTATCGGTGGTTCGATTCATGCTGGTGCCATTCAAAGAAAAATCAAACAATTTATTCAAAAGCATCATGATGTGCTATTAGAAAAAAATGTAGGACTTTTCCTATGTTGTTTCCGCGAAGGAGAAACCGCCATTCAACAATTCAATGATGCCTTCCCACAGGATTTACGAAAAAATTCTGTAGCCATGGGATTGTTTGGTGGGGAACTTCTTGTATCTAAAATGAATTTTTTTGAAAGAAAGGTCGTTAAAAAAGTAGATGGAATTACGACCGACCAATCTCATTTAGATATGGAAGCCATTTACGAATTTGCGACCAGGTTAAATCGATTAAAAAGCTTAGTCTATTAAAACCAATCGATATTTCAACATAATAAAACTTATAAAATGACCTCTATTAGCACATAATGGAAAAAGTCTTAACTACAACATGAAAGAGGATTCAGATGAAAATTTGGTTTAATCGATGGTTTACAACAGTATCACATTATATTGATATGATTCGGGCAAACGAGGAAAATCGAAGGTTTATCATATATGGAACACATCCCAATAAGGATGCGCTATATTTACAAAATTGTGATTATGCCTTTGTCGAGCCTGATATATCTGGGGATGAATATATAGCTTTTTGTCTAGATTTTTGTCAAACACATGCCATTGATATTTTCATTCCTAGAAAAGAGAATGTCCTTATATCAAAACGGTTGGCTAATTTTGAAGTTATAGGGGTGAAGGTGTTAGTTTGTTCCGATGCAAAGCTTATGGAGACAATGGATAATAAAGCAGCTGCATATCGAGAAATAGCGCGTAATAACCCTATCGTATCCATACCTGATTATGAAGTAGTCCATACGGTTGATGAGTTTAAACTGGCATATGCAACATTGAGAGAGAAGGGTCATCAAGTGTGCTTTAAACCGGTAATCGGTGAGGGGGCAAATGGATTCCGGGTGGTTAAGGATCAGATCGAGTCCATCCAGCAGCTACTTTATCAGGGTGTAGGCCACAGGATTCCATATGAGTATGCATGTGAAATATTAAGTCAGCAGGAGACTTTCCCTGAGTTAATGGTATTGGAGTATTTAGAAGGCAGAGAATACAGTATCGATTGTCTTGCTTCCGATGAGAGGTTGTATGCTGCCATACCACGTATGAAAGGGGAGGGACGTGTAAGGGAGTTAGTTGAAAGCTTAGAGCTTATTCAGATCGCGCATAAATTCCATGATGAATATAAACTGCCATATGTGTTTAACATTCAGGTGAAATATAACAAAGGTATCCCTAAGCTGCTTGAAATCAATCCACGAATGAGCGGTGGGATGCATATCAGTTGTTTGTCAGGCATCAACTTTCCATACCTCGCTTTAAAGATTTTATTAGGAGAAAAAGTAGATCCATTGAAGCCACGTTTTGGCATACGTGCCAGCCATATAGAAAAAGAAATGGTTCTTAAATATGATGGCAACGAAAAAGCCCAATAAAATAGAAGGTAGACTCTGCCTTCTTTTTTTACTTTCAAAAAAAATATTCTTCCAAAAGTGTAATTTTTTTGAATGTTTATACGCTTAATAAATGTAGAGATTTTTGTCTTAGCGGTTCCTGCGGTGTCTTATTCTTATGGTAACAGTCGGGTGGAAATTATTTTTATTGAAGGCAGTGCCAAAATTATGACTCTGTTTCCTGCTAGTTATTGTGATTACTTTAAAGGGTTAAGCCAATGTCTCGCTGGTATGGGAATTAAAGCTGATAAATTTGAGTATAAGGGTCAGACAGAAATGCAATCAAGAATCAAACATGCCTATAATGTCAGTGGTATTGAATTTTTTTGAGGTTGAACGCTATACGATGGGAACAAATCCGGAGATTGCAAGAATTATGGCGGTGACCGAGAAGAAATACAATCCCATTATTAATATTGACGTTGATTATTCACAATGAGTTTGAACGGTTTCTGATACGAAAGGGGAAGTATAGTTAAAGAAGCTCTCTCTTTTAGTATCAACTATTAATACTAAGTGATAAAAGAAAGCAATAAATAGATTTATTCAAAATATATGGGGGCTTTAATGAATGAAAATGAAGAAAATCCTGAACCGTTCCCAATTTACATCCAAGAAAAAGATGAATACATAGAAGCTATTGGATTCAAAAATGACAAAGGAATGTGGGACATTTTTTTGAGGATGATTCAGAGGAAGAGGGCCACCCAGAGGATACTTTACTTTTTACCGTAAGACTTCATTCTGAAGCCGAAGAGAAATTCAAACAATTTGTTGAGGATGTTATTCTAAAGCGTCGAGGGGATTAAAGGAGATTGACTCGTAGTTGAACGAACGGGTGCGTTGATCCTAGAAGGATTAACGCTTATTTATGTTGAAATAAATACGCAACATCGAACTGGTCGATTATTAGGGATGGAGGCAAAAGGATGGGTGCTTGGGGTACTGGCTTATGGGAAGATGATTTATCTTACGATATCCAAGATGAATGGAATGAACTGATGGATGAAGGGGTAATTCCAAGAAAAGCTACAAAGATCATTCTTAAAACGTGGCAGGAGGAATTTTTTGAATATGATGATGA
The DNA here is from genome assembly GCF_057656715.1 of Neobacillus sp. Soil_C_43. Taxonomy (NCBI): domain Bacteria; kingdom Bacillati; phylum Bacillota; class Bacilli; order Caryophanales; family Bacillaceae; genus Neobacillus; species Neobacillus sp. Soil_C_43. The sequence goes on along the minus strand of NZ_JBDGJV010000003.1, from coordinate 20,482 downwards.
AGAAGATAAACAGGCAGATGAATCAATTCTGTTGATTTCTCTCGCAAGTCTTCAAATGAGACATAAGGCACTGACCACTTCGATTAAAAAAAAGGCTCTACAGCTAATTGAAAAAGGTGCAGACCAAGCTCTATGGGAGGAAGCTGGTGATGAAAGTTATCAGGAAAGAAAAAAGGTACTGGAAAAGTTTGAAAATAAATTAAAAAACACAAAGTCTAGTCTATTTTGATTTTTAGTTATAGAGCTATTGTCCTTTTTACGTATTGAACGGACTTGGGAATGTGAACGTACTCTCTTAGGAATGCCGATTTCAAAAAACATGCCTGGAAGCAAGATTATCGGTGAACTTCTTGATGAGTCAGTGGAAGAAGTAAAAGAGGAATTGAAGGGGTATATTAAAGAATTTTTAATCGAAGGAATTTAAAGTTATTCATGTGTTAACAGTTAAAGCTAGGATTATACCGACAAAATGGTGCACATTATGTCGGACGGTCACATTCAAATCCTGTTATTCTATGGATGAAAGGAGGTCATATAATGGATTTGCTTAAGAGCATGAATGATGCAATGAGGTATATCGAGGATAACCTCACTAACGAAATAGACTTCAAAGTGGTGGCACGAATCGCTCATTGTTCTGAATATCATTTTAAAAGAATGTTTTCATTTCTTGCAGGTATTACATTATCAGAATACATCCGTCGTAGACGACTTAGCTTGGCAGCATTGGAGCTTATAAATAGTCATATAAAAATAATTGATGTGGCGATGAAATATGGATACAGCTCGCCGGACTCGTTTACTAGAGCTTTTCAAATTTTACATGGTGTAACACCATCAGAGGCAAGAAACAATGGACAGCAATTAAAAGCATATCCACTAATGACCTTTCAATTATCCATTAGAGGAGGATATGAAATGAATTACCGAATGGAACAAAAAGAGGCATTTAACATAGTTGGTATCATGAAAAGAGTTCCCATTATTTTTGAAGGAGAAAACCCGGAAATTACAGCAATGTGGAAATCCTTGACTATGGAAAAAATAGATCAGTTAAAAAAACTCTCTAATGTTGAACCTAAAGGGATGATTCAAGCATCTACCAACTTTTCTGAAGGACGCATGGAAGAAAAAGGAGAGCTTGATCAGTATATAGGTGTAGCAACAACACAAGAATGCCCTGATAACTTTGCAAAACTTGAAGTTCCTGCCTTAACCTGGGCGATTTTTGGATCAACAGGACCTTTTCCTAGTACGCTACAAGAAACTTGGGGAAGGATTTATTCAGAGTGGTTTCCGTCTTCCAATTATCAAGTAACAGAAGGACCTGAAATCTTGTCAATCAAAACCAAAGATTTAACATCACCATCTGTGACCTGCGAAATTTGGATTCCAGTTTTAAAAAAATAAATGGACCATAGGGACGGTTCTGGTGGTTTTTTATCAAGATTGAAATTAGAGCCAAGAGAACCGTCCCCTTGGTTTTCCCCTTGGTTTTCCCCTTGGTTTTCGTTGTCCGTGGTGTGGTGCGAAGTTATAATTTATGAATCTTTTTCTTTACTGATAGAATAAGAGTTTAAGATCATAGCTGCCATTTTGGCGGCTTTTCTTATTTGGACGGAGCAGGTTATTTTAAGAAGGATTTGATCACTTTTGTACCGAATATATAGGAAAAAAGAGGAAGCGGGGGGCCTGGGGGACGGTTCTGCCGGTTTTCTTTCTCTTCAAGTGTTTTCGCTCTAAGAGTTCGTCACTTCTAAACTATTAAAAAACCACTAGAACCGTCCCCATGGTTTTACCATGGCGTTTAAGTATGAGTAAAGTGGGGTTGGAAAAATGAAAGTTCTAATCGTATTTGCCCATCCAGATGGTCAATCGTTGAACGGTGCACTTAAAGATATAGCAGTAGATATACTAGAACAGAACGGTCATGAGGTAGTAGTATCAGATCTATACAAAAAGAAATTTAAAGCAGTTGCTGATAAAGATGACTTCCTTTTCCTTAGAAATCCAGACCGTTTTAATTATATTTCCGAACAATTTCACGCATTGAAAAATAACACTTTCTCAGCTGATATTGTCGAAGAACAAAAACTAGTAACCTGGGCAGATTTGATTATTTTTCAATATCCTATGTGGTGGACTGACGCACCAGCGATAATAAAAGGCTGGTTTGATCGAGTTTTCTCATACAACTTTGCATACGGTCCAGGGAGATATAAAGAAGGGAAATTAAAAGGGAAGAGTGCTATTGTATCGGTAACTCATGGAGCGGATGACCTCTCGGAGTATGGTGAAACCGGCATCAAGGGCAAAGTTGAAGAACGATTATTTAACATTCAACACGAGAAGCTTTTCTATTGTGGAATGACAGTATTAGAACCGTTTTTGTTCCCTTCTGGTGCAGAAGAGGCAGCGAGATTGCAACACATTGAAGATTGGAAGAAGCGACTGGTGAACTTAATAGATGAAAAACCTTTATATGTTTGAGCCATGTGCGTTAATAGCGCAAGCGCGGTTCAGTGAGGGGGAGTATTACAATTTACAATTTGGAAGCAAGTAACCATATCATTCAGATAAAGCCTTGGGAGGATAATGACCTTGATTTACTTTTTCTTATAAACGCTCCAGAAATGATGCAGCATCTTGGAGGTCCAGAGAGTAAAAAGCAGATTTTGAAGCGACATAAACGATATCTTGAACTGGGTAATAGAGGACGTATGTTCAGCATTAAATTGTTACCAGAATTAGAACCAGTAGGTTCTGTAGGTTATTGGCAAACTACTTGGAATAATGAAAGTGTATATGAAACTGGATGGAGCGTTCTACCCTCTTATCAAGGGCAAGGAATAGCTACAAAAGCGGTAAAGTTAGCAATTGAAGAAGCATCTAGTGAGAACAAATATAAATACATCCACGCATTCCCATCGATTGATAATCCTGCTTCTAATACAATTTGTCGGAAGCTTGACTTTCAGTTTATCTCTGAATGCGAATTTGAATATCCTCCAGGAGGCTTTATGCGGTGCAATAATTGGCGTTATAACTTAATTGGACAATAGCTGAACTTTCAATTCTTAATTTTTATAAAAGAATATGAAGAAATGTACTTAAGCTAATAGGGGCTTTAATTAAATAACAATCTTCAACGATCGGGCGCAATTCTTGAATTGGAATTGTGCCTTTTTCAGTGCAATGGACGACTTCTACTAATCTTTATTGTAATTTAACACTACATACTTCGAACTAAGTATCTACTGTAATAAAATTAATATGTTAATATACTACTATAAATAGGTTTACAATGTTAGTTTATGTTTTAATCATAGATTTCTAGAATATCCAGTAAAAAATACTATAAGGAGCCCTAAAATGAAAAAGAAAATAAACTATTTAATCTTACTTTTAACTGCCATCTTACTAGTTGGTTGTACTAACGTAGAAGAAGTATCGAATACTGATGGGAAAGCTGATTCACAAGAAGTAACTACAAAAAATAGTGAAAAAGAAAAAACTACTACTGAAAAACAAGTGGTAGAGGAAACATCAACTGAATCAAATGATCAATTGTTTAAAGGTTACAAACTAATTGAAATTGATGGTGGTGATTTGTCTGGACATCGAGAACCTAACGTTGTCGTTGACATTGGTTTTGGGGACCGAGAGTATTGGTCCTTTACGAATGAACACGGGCAAGTAGTCCGTGTCATTGCTGAAGAAATCGTTCTACAAGATGATCGTATCGAACCTGTAACATCGTCTGGCAGATACTACGAAGATGAAGCAAAAGTTCCTGGTGTAGAAAGAGCAGATTTAGATGAAGGACATATCATTGCAGATTCTCTCGGAGGGGTATCTAATGCTTACAATATTACTCCACAAGACAGTACGCTTAACCGACATGGTGATCAAGCATATATGGAAGATGCCATTCGTAAAGCTGGTGGGGCTACTCATTTTGAAGCAATTATCACATATCCTAATACGGAAACGCAGATTCCTTCTCATTATAAGTACACTTACACTTTAAAAGGGAATAAGATTGTAGATGAGTTTGATAACGGCAACCCTGATGAGATAAATAAATCTCTAGGCTTAACTGAAAGTAAATCAACTAACTCAAATAAGCCAACTAGTTCTAATAAGTCGAATGGCACTGAAGATATTTCTAGTGTTGATACAGATGGTAATGGACAAGTGACGATTAAAGAAGCAAAAGCAGCAGGTTATAGCATGCCAATAACGAGTGATCACTGGCTTTATAAATATATGGACGATCGAGATGGTGATGGACTAGTAGGTGAGTAAACAAGGCTATATACAAATATAAAACAAAAATGAAGAAAGGCCGCTATATTTGGCGGCTTTTTTCTTGTTGTGCGAACAGAGCAGTTTAGTGAAAGAAGGTAAATTACCCATAGATAGCGAAAATTGTTAAAAAGGAACTTATGACGCTTTAGGAGAAATGGAGGGAATAAATTGAGTTATAAAATTATAACGTTACCGGCCTATCGGACAGTAGGATTAAAATGGGAGGGAACATTCTCTGAAATTGTACCGAATTTAAAAAACGTCATTCAACAAGTTGAAGATCGTGCCGATGAGTTAGAGAATAAGGTGAATCCTAATGTTCAATTAGGTCTATCTTATCACATAATTGAGAATGGATTCGCACATTACGCGGTGTATGAAGTGAGTGAAGAGCAGGAGATTCCTGATGGGATGATTGAAATATGGGTTCCTGAATGGACGTATGTGAAGACGACACATAATAAAGGAGAAGATATACAAAAGACCTATACGGATTTACATCAATGGTTATTTGATAGTGACTATACAGCATTTAGAGAAGCTGGTGTAGATTACTATGATCCTTATATGCCGATTAAACATGAACATTATCCAGTTGATCATGATCCAAATGATCCGCATTTTGATATTTATATACCGATTGTAAAAAAATAATGTTTTATTATTAAACAAACGGGGTTCAAGAGTTAAAGATGGGGATAGCTGCGGGCTATCCCTTTTCTTTTTAAGCTAATGGTGCAGTATAGTTAAATAAGCTCACTCTTTTAGTATCAACTATTAATACCAAGTGGCAAAATATAGCAATAAATAGATTTTTTCAAAATATTATTGTTATGAGGGTTTTAATGATGTTTGATACTCAAAAAATTAAGGAAGTTATTTAACATCGTTATCCATTTGTTTTAGTGGATAGAATTTTGGAATTAGAAGAGGGAAAAAGAGCAGTTGGTATTAAAAATGTGACTGTGAATGAGGACTTTTTTAACGGACACTTCCCCAATTATCCAGTTATGCCAGGCGTATTAATTGTAGAGGCATTAGCCCAAGTAAGTGCAGTTGTCATGTTAACTAAAGAAGGAAACCAAGGAAGATTAGGGCTTTTAGCAGGTATAGATAAATGCAGATTTAAACAGCAAGTAAAACCAGGAGACCAACTCCGTCTTGAGGTTGAAATAATACGATTAAAAGGGCCTATTGGAAAAGGCAAAGGCATAGCTACAGTTGATGGAGAAGTAGTTTGCGAAACAGAGAGCATATTTGCATTTGGTGATTAAAAGCTATTAATTTCTAAAATGTCATTCAAATTGTTGAACAAAAGAGTGTCTTATTGAACTAACCGGCTCTATCCAAGCAGGATTAGTGCCTTTTTTGTTGAAGTAAATGGAAGTAGAATATCTAGCAGCTACATAAGGGAATCTTATTAGAATACATAAAATAATTACAATTACCTTATAGTGGAAATTCAGTCAGCATTTGAAAGTAAGGTTTACTAATTAAAGGGGGTATTTTAATGGAGACAGATATAAGGTTTAGGGAGGCTACTGAAAAAGACTTAGATGCTATTGTTGCCATGCTTGCTGATGATGTTTTGGGAAGTAAACGGGAGCGGTATGAGCATCCACTTCTGTAAGAGGTAAGGGTGTAGGAACTAAACTCATAAAATGGGCAATTCAACGTGCAGAAGAACGTGGTTGTCATTTATTACAACTAAAAACGGATAAAAAAAGACCAGATGCTTTACGGTCTTATGATAGGTTAGGTTTTAAAGCAACACATGAAGGTTTAAAGCTGAAGTTATAATGATTTTTATTAAACTGTTGGGTGTGTTGAATTTATAAAGCAAGGAGGCGTTTAAATATGACAACTCCCAATAAAAATGTAAGGATTTGTAACAAAGGCCATAAATATTATAAAAGTAGCGAATGTATAACCTGTCCTATCTGTGAGCAGGAACGCAAGCCTGAAAATGGATTTCTTTCATTGCTTTCGGCACAAGCAAGACGAGCATTGGAGAACAATGGTGTAACTTCTTTAGATGAGTTATCATCCTATAGTGAAAAAGCGATTTTGAAATTTCACGGCATGGGTCCAGCCTCTTTACCAAAACTTAGGTCTGCATTGAAGGAAAAAGGGTTATCTTTTAAAAACTAGTGTTCTATCATTTAAATAAGTAGTCATAGAATAAAATAGTAATTACATATTGGTTGTCCATTGTTTTAACTTTGAAAGATTACACTTAATAGAGGAGAGTGGTTTTATGCAAGTTGTATCCAAAATGTTTTTAGAACAACTCGACATGCATTGCTATGAGAATGAGTGGTTTGCTTCCATGGATCAGGCGCTTCAGGGAGTCACCGCAGCTGAGGCAGCATGGACAAGTTCGGGGAACAGCAATTCGATTTGGCAGATTGTCAACCACTTGATATTTTGGAATGAAGACGTGATCCATCGAATTAAGGGCACAGAGAATCCGCATAATGCAGAAAGCAATGAAGAAACCTTTGGAAATCCAGGGGATCCAGAAGACGAAATTGGTTGGTCCCAGACAGTGCAGCGCCTTCATGAAGTCATGAATAAATTAAAAACGGTCATTGCGGACCTTGATGATGAAAAGTTAACAGCTCCGTATGCACCTAACAGTTACTCTATTGAGCGTTTACTTAGCAATATCATGATGCACGATACATACCATGTCGGCCAAATTGTTCTGCTCAGAAAGTTGCAATCCTCTTGGAGTGGCCTTGATTGGTCTTAACGAAATGTTAATGCAGAATTTAAAATAAAAAACACTGCGAACAGGTATATAAATAAACCTGTTTGTAGTGTTTTTTTATTGTGTCAAACCAATTACGTTTTCAGGAATGTTTAGGCTCTTGTAGTATTCATTGATTTTCGTGTAGGTTGGGGAACATAGGCGGATAATTTCGGGCTATTGTATCAACAGGAAGCTAAAGAAGCAGATATAAGCGGAAAAATTCCGATTAACTGCTCTAAATAAGACGAAATCCAACTGTTTGGATAATATAAGCGGAAAAACTTCCCTTATTTTAATGGAATTTGAGTATTTCCCAATTTAACCGGAATTTTTCCGTTTATTTTTCAAATACCATGAATCGGAATTCAGTTTTAATAGATTATGATGGAAAAAATATTTAGTAAAGCTGAGATCCACTCTTTTGATAGTTTATTAAGGTATATTACATAAGAGGGACCATGGGGACGGTTCTGGTGGTTATTTTTTTAAGGTGTTATGATAAACCGGGAGAACCGGTCCCGTGGTTTAGGGAAAATGAGAGGAATGGTCTAAATGACTAAAGAAATGTTTGTGCAAATAAGTGATTGTAAGCTATATGCAAAATTAGTTGGAGAAAATACCGGCAAGCCAACAGTCATAATGGACGCTGGATATGGGGATTTTTCAAAGGCTTGGGATTCAGTAATTGGGGATATTTCAATACTCTCTAATATTCTAATTTATGATAGAGCAGGACTTGGAAAAAGCGAAAAAGGTTCTAACCCCAGAACTAGCCGTGAGATGGTAAGAGAATTGAGGGAGCTTCTGATTAAAGCTAAGATTCAACCTCCTTACATATTAGTTGGCCATTCATTTGGTGGAGTTAATATGCGTATGTTTGCAACTGAGTATCCAAATGAAGTTTGTGGATTGATCTTAGTTGATTCTACTCCTGAAGATTACAGAGAAAGATTTCTCCCAACGATGTCACAAGAATTTCAAGAAGCATACAACAAGCAATTCGTTCTTGAAGGCAATTATGATGAATTTATGGAAAGCCTAAAGCAGTTAAAAGAAACTAGACTTAAATTACATATCCCATTAATTGTTCTATCAGCTGGTAAGAAGGCTCATTATTCTAAGGAATCACAAGAGTTATGGAATGAAATGCAAAGAAAAATCCTTGAAATATCTTCATATGGTGAATTGGTGATTGCTGAAAACAGTGCTCATTATATACAAAATGATGAACCAGAAGTGGTAGTCAGTGCGATTAAAATGATGATTGACCTTATTTAAGAAAGGAAAGTACTTCAACTAAAGGTGGCGTTAGCTGCAGGGAGTTGTCAATGTAACAGTATAAAAAGGGGGGAGATAAATGATTTTAGAAGCTGTAATGTTACAAGTTAAGCAAGGTATGGAAGGGGAATATGAGGTAGCATTTCGAGAGGCATCAAAAATTATATCATCAATGAGAGGCTACATATCTCACGAATTACAACGTTGTATGGAAGTTAAGGGGAAATATTTATTGTTGGTGAAGTGGGAGACATTAGATGACCATACAGTTGGATTTAGACAATCGAAATAGTATCAAGAATGGAAAAAGCAACTACATCATTTCTATGACCCGTTCCCAATAGTTGAACACTTTGAGAATGTTCTATCTTAATAGGTTATTTAAGTAACGGGTGCAAGAACTTAAGATCCCATCTGCCATTTCGGCGGCTTTTCTTATTGAAGTAACGGAGCAGGATTGTTTAAGAACTTAAAAAAATATGTAATGTAGCGTTAAATTAAATATATAAGAGGTGTATGAGATGTTTATAAAACAGCCATTTGACGAATTTTTAGGTTTGAAATACAAAAAGCTTGATGATAATAATTTGCAAATTATATTGCCAGTTCAGGACCTATTCATTAATAGTGCAGGGGTTATACATGGTGGTATCATTTCTTCATTGGCTGATGTAGCCGTATCAAACTTGTTACCAGCAAATGAAGATGGTATACAACAAGCTGTAACCGTTGATTTAAATGTTTCTTTTTTGAAACCTGCTACTGGTACATACTTGATGGCAAATGCCAAAATTGAAAAACAGGGCAAAACTTTAATTCATACGGAGTGTTCGATTTATAACGATAATCAAGAAATTGTAGCTAAATCTAAAGCAATCCTATTTCGCACAAACCTAAAGTAAGCCCACAAGAATCCCAAGAGGGCTTTTATCGTTTCGAGGATAAATACACCCGCTAAACATTAAAAAGAGCAGGACAGGGGCTTTTTCTGCTAACAGGTGCAAGAGTTTAAGAAGGATCGTAAGTGCTGCGGTCCTTTTTTCTTATTGAAGTAACGGGGCAGGATAGCTCAAGAAGGAAAATTGACGGAACGAGCGAATTATAAAATATAAGGGATAAAAATCCAATTATTTGAAAGGAGTAAAAAATGAAAGAACGCCATATAATTCTCTTCAAACAGTTAGAAACTTACCGAAAAGAAATTTTAGATAGTTTAAACGGAATAAGTGCAGATGCAGCCGAAATAGTCCCGAATAAGTTTAATAATAATATTAGATGGAATATGGGACATATTTATTTGGACCAATACCTATGGATTGAGGCTTTAACAAAGGAGAAGACAGAGGTCCCAGATATTTTTCGTAATTGGTTTAGTTATGGTACAACACCAGTTCATTTCTCAGCGGAAACGCCCTCTTATATAGAACTAAAGAAATTGCTGAAAGAACAACCGTTCAAGTTGATGGAAAACTATGGACATCGTTTGGAAGAAGAGTATCCTCCTACTGAAATGGGGATGCGAACAATCGAACAAGTGTTAATTCGAACCATCTTCCATGAAGGAATACATTTACAAGCTATCAATGATATTAAAAAGTGTTTACAATAATATATTTGTCTTAGCTGCCTTTGGTAGCTTTTTTTGCTTTATACTACAAACAGGGCAACAGCATTTCTACAATAATGGAAAATGAACAAGTTTGTGAAAAAATACACTTAAACAAACGGGGCAGTTTACTTTAATAAACGTTGTGCAGTTTTGAGAAAATATACTAACATATTTTGCACCAAGGAGACCTTTTTATGATTTTTGAGATTATTGCGGGATTGCTTGGTAGTGTCGGACAAGATGATTCTTTAAATACAAAGAAAGTAGATAAGCATATTGAGGAATTAAGAAAATATAACTGGTTCAATGAGTTATATAATGATGAAAAGTATCACCGTTTGTTTTTCGTCAATAGACGGGTGAGGAAGTTTTTGCAAAGTAAATATCTAATAAAAGGTTGATTAGCAATTCAAAAGCACAAAACTCCTTTAAAGCTTTCCTTGATAAACAATTAAGTAAATAATCGTTAACAGGTCAGTTTAGCTTAACAAAAACTAGATATAAAAAAGAATGGAGCTAGGTAATGTGAAACCAAAGTTTTGCCCTAATTGTGGTAAGGAACTAATTGATGAATCATTTCATCTTAAATCATTTTCAAGCCTAATTTTTAATAAAGGAAAACATAATGAATTAGTTGTACCAGTTAATGGATGGGGAATCGATTGTTTTCATTGTGAATGGGAAGGAGAAGTTCTTCCTTCCAAAAATGGATAGCGTCTCTAATCGTCTTCTTAAGCTACCGGGTGCATTCGTATAACAAAGGGGTGCTGCGGCAGCTCTTTTTTCTTGTTCCACTAACTGACGGGTTAGTGTTTAAGAGTATTTGGAGAAAATATCTTCAAAAGTACAATTTTAATTTATGATTAATGCTCTTAATTGATTATAGAAGGAGTTTTTAGATGGATATTCTCTACGATATAAAGAATAAAGTAAAGGACTTGCCAGAACAGGAAGTAAGGTCATACTTGCAATTTATTCTTTATAGTATTGCATTGTTAGAGGATAAAGAGAATTCTTTAGTTGAGTTTGTAAAAGAACTTAAAGAAATCTTTAATGAAATTCTCTATCCAAAAGTTACAGACTCAGACCCATTTGGAAAAAGTAATTACAAAAAAATTCATATACAATTTGGATACCCATATTTAAGACAACCATTAAAGGAATTAAATATTCTTGAAGAAGAGTTTATTATAGCTTTCCACGAAAATTTCTCTATTGCTCCTATATACAGTTTAGATACCGAAAAGGGACAAACAGATAGATTTGAATGGTTGAAAAACAACCTATCTAATGAATATGAAGTTGAATTTTATAAAGAAAGTTTGCCGAAAGTCATTTCTCAAGTAACATCGATTCCAGATGAACTTCCAATTTACATATGGGTATCAGAAAATGCAAATGAACAGACAGCACTTCTTTTTACTCTATATTTGTTGCGGGAACGAAAGAATAACATTTATATCATTGATACCGTAGCATTGTACAGGAAATTATTCGAAAAAAAGGCTAAGAAATATGTACCCTTTTATTCAGGTGAAATCCCTTTAAAAGAATTACAAACCATATATAAATATAGCCAAGATGAAAACCAGATTTTATCTCAAATAGAAAGAAAGCATTATGAAAACAAGTGGTTAGACCTCTCCACGAATCCTGGTACATTAAGAATATGGGAAAATGAAGAAATTAAAGTTGTACCTGAAGACTACTTCGATGATTTTATTATTGAAAAAGCAAAGAAGTTGATTGGGAAGAAAAAGGGGTTTATTATGAGTGCAAGACTAATCGGTGAAGTGTATGGGCATATTCTTCAGTATATTGGGGACAGTTTTTTTGAATATAGGGTTAGGAAATTAATAGAAGCAGAAATTTTTGAATATAAAGGTAGCCTAGAGGCAATGCGGTGTTACAGTATTAAATTTATGTAAATGTTCTGCTGGAGGGAAGCGCTAAAAATGCTTCTCTTTTTTGTAATAAATCAATAACAACTTAAAAAAGTATGTGAAAAAATGCACTTAAATTAACGGGTGCGACAGTTGAATCCAGCTGCCAATCAAAGTGGCTTTTTTCTTATTGAACTAACGAACCAGGAAACTTCAATAAGAATCTTCCTGAAAAATGAAAAAATACGCTTAATTAGGCGTATTTTTAAACCACCAAGGCAGGTTTTGATTTCGATTAGTTTGTTTTATCCAAAAGTCAGGTGGTTGATAATTAATCAGTGAATAATCGAGTTCATACCTGTCAGTAGCCAGTTGGATAAGCAACATTTTCTTAAAATCAAATGGATGTATATCTCTTGTTTTAATAGTTATAACCTCAACTCCATTGCGTTGTGGATTTCCTACAACAACGACTTGATTTCCTTTTGTATAAACTTCAGTAACCTTTGTTTGAAAGACAACCATATATAAGTCAAGGTCGGTTGGATTTTGATATGTTGGAAAACCAATACCGAGATGATGGCCAAAATTAAATAAACCCGCAAGTCCAATATCATAGATAGGGAATATACGATGTTGTGCGTAATAAATTCTACTAGGTATATAACTCCATCTCCCGCCCCCATAGGTGCTATGCCATTGTTTTTGATAAACAGGTCTTTCATAGTTAGGCTCATTTGTAATTTTTTTGAAAGGGATTTTTGTCCCTTTACTTAATACCTCAGAAATAGAAATGGTTTTTGAAGGGTATTTTCCCTCCGTTTCCTTTTGCTCTGGAGATTTGAGAAGATTGATTGGTTGAGGAGGCTCAAGGCTATTTAACCTTCTTTCTAGTTCAGCGGACAAATTATTATTTTCTTGTTGATGATTTGATGCGTTAGTGGGTGTACTAAAAACAACACACAAAGCAAGGGAGAATAAACAAATATCAACAATACTCTTTTTTGGCATATACAACACCTCAAGGTTAATATGGGTTTCATTTAGATAAATTAGTCGAGTTGGTAAATGGATGTATCATTTAATCAGGGAAAGCTGTAAAAGGCAATACATAGCAAGATTGTGAAGCATTGTACTTAAACTAATGTGGGCAAGAGTTAAAGATTGGGATGGCTGCGGCGATCCCGTTTTCTTTTTGTGCTAACGAAGCAGGTTGAAGAATTGAAAGCATTAATCCATAGGACCATTTTGTTAGTTTTTGTTTAAAAAATTAGTAAAAGAGGCTACAGGTATTAAAAATTAGTTATGGGTAATATAAAAATATCGTGTTACATCAAATGAGAGGGTGTTAATAAGTGGAGAAAAAATTGTTAAACTTCCTACTAGCAGTCTGTATTGCTTCTTTTCCATTTTTATTCAAGGGACCAAAAATGAGAGAAAATCTTTTGATTTTTTTCTCAAAGGGCGTTATTGCTACTCTAATTGATGCTTATGTTGTTGGAAAACAAAAGCTTGAATATCCAGTTCGTCCTTTTCCGAAAATTTTTAAAACGAATATTATTTATGACATGTTATTTTTCCCAATTTTAAGTGTTATATGGGTGAAAATCTCGTATAATGATAATTTTGGTAAAATTTTATTAAAGAGTTTGATCTTTAGTGTACCAATGAGTGTTGGGCAATGGTTTATGGAAAAGAATACCGGTTTGTTTAAATGGAAAAAATGGTCACCTTTCCATACATTTGCCAGTGTTAATTTCACTTTGTTTATGATTAGAGGGTTCGTTGGCTTAATAAAAATATTAGATAAGTTAAAAGGTAAGCAAGAAATAACAGAATCTTAAAGATTGATACTATGAAGAAAACGTATAAGTTAGAAGCAATTCTCTGGAGTGTTGCTTTTCCAGTCTTTGGTCAACTGTTAAATGGTCACCTTATTAAAGGAATTTTGTTTATCATTTTAGAATTCACTATTAAAGTGAACAGTGTGTTTAACCAAGCTATCATGTTTAGTTTTCTTGGGAAAATAAAAGAAGCTGCAGCAGTGGTGGATCACCAATGACTTCCATTACAGATGAATTTGACAATGTAAACCCATATGAAGTGAACAAGAATTTAGGGAAAACGACAGGTACGAGCAGTACGCCACCGAAAACAGATAATGTACCAACAAACGAAACGGTTAGTAGTAATGAAGATGTTAGTAAGGTGGATACCAATCATAATGGAAAAGTTACGATCGCTGAAGCCAAAGCTGCTGGCTTTAAAATGCCAATTACGAGAGATTCATGGCTTTATAAATATATGGATGACCGAGATGGTGATGCCTTAGTAGGTGAATAAATGGGGTTATGATTTCCATGCGATTATGGAGCGTCCTTTTTTATTTAAAACAAAAAAGTGGCGTACCTTCTGATCATCCAGCCTATCAATCTAAAATGGATAGAGATAACGATAATTTTGCTTGTGAAAGATAGTGTTTTATCGCTTAGTAGACCTTTCTAAGGTATTGAATTATGAATGATCCCATCTCAAATAATGAGATGGGATTATTTTTTGTATTTCCTTAATAATTCTTAAACTGAATGATTAATTGATATATCCAATGAAGAGTTGAGTCGTAAGTGCTAGAAAAGTAGAAGGACTCCAAGAAAGAAGAATGCTCGTTTTTATGCATGAACATGTACAGCTAACAAGGGCAATTAAAGTGGTGATTAAATAAAAGTCCAAAAGCCAAGGCTTTCAGACTTTTCCTTCAAGTATTTGCTTCCGAAGTTGGACGGCCGACAGTAATTTATAACCTCTTAACTTAGGTATCATTTTTTCGAGCAGCGCAACCGCCTCATCCTTTTTCCCATCATAAACAGCTTGATCGACTTCCAGCATGTTTAAAAAAAACTCGTCATTTATCTTCTCTTTATATTGTTTGATTGAATCAGCGTCCTCTTCCTGAATAGCGATATCCGCCAACATGTACCACTTGGTCTTATGTACACTCATTTTTGCAAGGAGATCTTTTGCTTTTCCGTATTCTTTTCTTTCCCTTAAGAGCATCAATTCAGAGTGTTGTTTCGCTTTTTTCGAGCGGATATTCCCCAGCTCGTGTTCTGCCGCCGACAGGTCCCCCTGAAGAAAATGGTACAGGAATTGCAATTGCGGCGCTTTTGATTTTTTTAGGTACGCCATCATCTTTTCGGAATCTTTTCCAAATACAAGCGGGTTTCGGATGAAAAAGAAAACAATCATGATCGCCAATACGCTATACATAATCCAAATTGGAACCTGGAAAAATCCCATTACTAAAGCAAAAATAAATACAAGCAACAAAAGCCAAATCATAGCCATCCTCCGTAAGTGGTTTTTATTCCCATTTTACCATATTGTTTTTAGGACCACCGAATTATAACCAAATGGTGCAGATCTGTTAAAAAAAGGAATATAGATGGAATCGGTAGAATAAGTAAGTTTGATGTAAATCTTAACGTCTAGATAGTAATAAGAAGAGAATGTCTATGGGAACTAACGAAGTAAAAAGTTTAAACTAAAATAAGTGCGGGGGGTTAAAAGATATGAAACAATTGGGGACGCTATACTTTTTTTGTGGAAAAATGGGAGCTGGAAAATCAACTAAATCCAAACAATGGGCTATTGATAAACATGCGGTACTGTTGTCTGAGGATGAATGGCTTTCATCTCTTTATCCCAATCAGATTGTATCATTTGAGGACTATCTAAAATTCTCAGCGCAGCTCAAACCGTTGGTGAAAAAGCATGTACAAAACATATTAAGTGTGGGTACCGATGTAGTGATGGATTTTCCAGGTAACACTAAAAAACTGCGAAAGTGGTTTTTGGATATGGCGTCAGAGGTCAATGCAAGCCATCAATTAATTTTCCTTAATCTAACTAACGAGCAATGCTTACGTCAAATTGCACAAAGGCGTATCGAACAACCTGAAAGAGAAGCTTTTGACACGGAAGCGGTGTTTATACATGTTTCTAAATTTTTTGAAGCACCAGAGGCATCTGAGGGTTTAAATATTTTAGAGTTTAGCGGAAACGAATAACAAGGAATTCAATAATTCGTGTGGATAGAGTACCTTTTGTTCTGTGAGGTGCTCTATATGATATAAAATGAAATGTGAGTAAGAAAAGTTTCAATGTTTATATGTTAAAATCGATGTAATTTTGTGAAGTGGTACACTTAAAGTAATGGGGGCTTTGGCTAAGGATGGGTCGCTGCGGTGGTCATTTTTCTTGTTGAGCAAACGGAGTAGATTAGTGAAAGAAAGATAACAGG
Organism: Neobacillus sp. Soil_C_43; assembly: GCF_057656715.1. Lineage (NCBI taxonomy): Bacteria > Bacillati > Bacillota > Bacilli > Caryophanales > Bacillaceae > Neobacillus > Neobacillus sp. Soil_C_43. The sequence goes on along the minus strand of NZ_JBDGJV010000003.1, from coordinate 4,346 downwards.
TATAATAGAGATAAATGTAATTTTAAGAGGGAATTGGGAGGATCAGATGTTGCAAGATGGAATTGTTTTAGTAGCAAGTGTGTCAATATTTAATGACGATAAAGTCTTGATTATAAAAGAGAATAAACTTACTGCTATTAATAAGTGGAACTTTCCAAGTGGTCATGTCGAAAACGGTGAGGACATTCTCTATTCAGCTCAGAGGGAAGTTAAAGAGGAAACAGGGTTTGATGTAAAACTAATTGGTACTACTGGTGTATATAATTTTGTTAGTAGTACAAACAATCAAGTTATTTTATTTCATTTTGTTGGTGAGGTTACAGGAGGTTCTCTAAATCTCGAAGAAGATGTAATTTCTGACAGCAAGTGGATAAAAGTAAATGAACTTGTAACATTTGAAAACAAGGACTTACGAGAACCCAGTGTAATAAGGCAAATAATTAATAACTTATTACAAGAGAAAATACACCCAATTAGTGTGTATAATGAGCAACTAATTTGAATCGTCCTTGTTCAACTACCGGGAGCGTTGATCCAAGAAGGATGAACGCTTATTTTTGTGGAGATTATTTATACTGATTTAAAACTTTGTTTAATATTTCTTTAGTACTTTCAATTAATTCAAACGGCTCTTTAATAATTGCATTTTCTCCATAGGTTATAAAGTAGGTTGATAAAAAGGTAATATCCTGTTTTGCAATAATTCCCCTTATCCATCCAGAACCATCTTCCCTTTTTCTCAAATAAATATTTGGCCAATTAACAGATTCAAATTTTTCTACTCCATGTTTAGTTAACTCCACATATAGTTCTGTCGTTTCCTTATTGTGATTCAGAATTGAAAAACGATTCTTCAAATTGATATTCGATAAATCAATAGGACCATTTTTTTCATCATGTTCTACAGACTTTATACGATCACATCTGAATACTCGATAATCTTTTCTAAAAAAGCAATAAGATGGACAATACCATTTTCCTTCTTTTGCGTAAATACCAATCGGTTGAATGCTTCTTAAACTTGTCTTTCCTCTTGTTTCATAACTAATTATTAGAACTTCTTGATGAATGGCCGCATCTAAAAGCTGTTTTAAATAGGGGATTTCTTCTTGTTGAAGTACATATACAAAATCAACTCTATCTTGCATTTTATCAATTGTATCTCTAATATCACCGGACAGATTTAAATAAAATTTCTTTCTTATTGACTCATACTCAATATCAAAAGGAAGAGATATATAATGTCTTAGTGCATGAATGGCAAAAAATATAGAAACCGCTTCATCCTCACTAAATACTATTGGAGGAAGAATTCTTTCGTTTAAGACTTGATACCCTCCATGTGGACCTGCTTCTGAGTATAATGGAACTCCCATTCCACTTAATTCTTGTAAATCTCTTAAAATGGTTCTTTTTGATACCCCAAATTCTTGTGCTAATTCTTTAACTGTAAATCTTTTTTTTCGATTTACCATCACGATCATTTCATTTAATCTTTTTGCTCTAGTCATACGTTCCTCCATAAAAGATAACAGTGACATAAATTGTCACCATTATAATATATAATCACAAATAGATAAAGAATAAGGAGGATTTAAGCTGAAATAAAAAAACCATTTCGTGATCTATCTTTAAATATGAATTTTGGAGGAATTATACATGTATGTTACAATTTCAGACTTTATGAAAGAATGGAGCAAGGAAGCTACATTAACACAAAACATATTAGATGGTTTGACTGATGATTCACTAAAACAACAAGTTTATCAAGAAGGTCGTAATATAGGAAGAATTGCGTGGCACCTAACCATATCTATTCCAGAATATTTGGCTGAATTTGGGTTGACGATAGAGAAAGGAAAAAATGCGGAAAACGTTCCAACCTCAGCAAAAGAAATTGCTGAAACTTTTAAAAGGATAAGTGTCAACGCTGCTAAAGTGATCGAAGAGCAGTGGACTGATGATTCACTGAAACAAATACAAGTGGCTTTTGGAAGGCAAGAATCAAATGCCTCCATACTAATGGGATTAATCAAGCACATTATTCATCACCGTGGACAACTGACTGTTCTAATGCGTCAGGCAGGATTGAAACCATTTGGAGTTTATGGACCACCGAAAGAAGATTGGATCCATTTTGGGGTTGAAAATCCACCTCTGTGAGAATAGATTAAGCTATGACAAAAATAATAAAATAGTCCAAATTCTTCGTGACAGCAACCTATGGTGGCTTGACTGCTTTAAAGCGCTGACTCGATCATGAAAGTCCGGAAGCCAATGCTTTCGGACTTTCAAACTTTTCCTTCTAGTATTTACTTCCGGAGTGGGACGGCCGTCAGTAATTTATAACCTCTTAACTTAGGGATCATTTTTTCGAGCAGCGCAACCGCCGAATACCCCTTCTACGACAACCAATACTCGTTCCTTCCTCGTTGATCCTAAGGATAAATTGATCCAATTTTTTAAAGCAAAAATCCTCCGCCTATAGGATAATAAACATAAATTTACCTTTTTTAAAACTTTTTCCCATTCACTTACGAATATAGGCAGTGAGCCTGTTACGCAGCTTTTATGGTCATAACGACTGCTTATATCCTTTCCTTATGGTCGAGGGAGAAGAGATTGGATATAGTGGCTTAATGCCTGTAGCCATTGATGATTTACTATGAAGAGCTTAAGATTCAAGCTGCCAATTCGGCGGCTTTTCTTATTGAAGTAATGGTAGGTTAGTAGAACAAAAATAATCCATAAAAAAGTAATCAATTCAAACTAGAAAGTATAGATTTAAATAGCAACAATTGAAATTATAGGGAAAATAATAAAACTTGCAGAGGAGGTGTATTATTAATGGAAAATAAAAATGTCTTTAATGAAATAATCTCAGATTACGAAATAGCTCGACCAGGTTATCCAACTGAATTGTTTACGGATATTGTTGAGTACTCAATGATAAAGAATGATGCAAAAATACTTGAAATTGGTCCAGGTCCAGGTCAAGCTACTGAATATTTTGTGAAAAATCACTATTCTATTACAGGATTAGAGATTGGAGAAAAGCAAGTTGAGTATTTGTTAAAAAAATATTATAAAAATAAAAATTTCAATGCTTTATGTACGTCCTTTGAGGATTTCAATGGTAAACAGGAAACATATGACCTAATCTTTTCAGCTACAGCATTTCATTGGATTAAGCCAGAGATTGGATACCCTAAAGCATACAACTTACTGAAAAAAAACGGAGTAATGGCTGTTTTTTGGCATATGTCATCAATCATTGAGCCCAAAACAGAAATGCTAAATCAAATAAGAAATATTTTTCGAAAATATGCTCCTAAGCTTGATTCTTATATAACGATGGAAGAAGCTAAAGACCTACATAATCTTAGGATTTCAGAAATAGGTACAAATAATCTATTTGATAAGCCAGTAACTAAGATTTACAGATGGGATGATGAATATACTACTCAAAGGTATCTAAAATTAATTAATTCCTACTCCCCTTTTCATGGACTGAGTGACAATAAGAGACAAGCTATACTTAATAATATTGCAGTCTATATTGACAGTAAAGGAGGTCAAATAGTTGTTCCACAAGAGGTAAGATTATATATGGCGAAAAAATGATTCGAAAGATTTTTAAAAGTATTATAAAGATTGTTTCTACTAAGCTAACTGTAAAAGAGTTAAACAAGGTATTGCTACGGTGGTCATTTTTTCTTGTTAAACGAACGGGCAGCTTTTCCTTTCTATATAGAGGGAGTTTAGTTGAAAAAGAAAAGGTTATATGATCTAAAAGATAGAATTATAAATAGAGAAAAAATGAACAGGTGAAAGTCTCTATGAAATTCAAAATGATATTTCTGTTGTTAGTAGTGTTGATTTTCGGCTTGTTTTCAATGTTTGGTGTTCCCATTGAAAAACGCTTTCTTTGGATAGCTATTATTTCATTCATCGTTCTTGTTTCCGAAGTGCTATGGCTGGTTTTCGCTTTTATTTGGATACTGATCCTTAAGAAAAAATCGTATGATCGATATTTTTTTTGGATAAAACCCAAACCAAATTCAAAAAGAAAACTAAAGAAAAAAAGAAAAAAGTCAATAGGTAAGTAAAAACTATTTAAACTTAAATTTTGTTGTCTATATTTTATGTTACTAACGGGTGCTCGACCAAAAGATGGGGACTACCACGATTCATTACTAAAATACAATTTTTCAAAAAATTCATGATAAAATAACAATGAATGGAGGGAGATTTTTGAAAACGTTTGAAGAAAAATTAAAAAGCTATGCAGAATTGGTTGTAAAAGTAGGATTAAACGTTCAACCGAACCAAATCCTTTATGTAAG